>DASUYI010000160.1:0-21094 GCA_036377475.1 Steroidobacteraceae bacterium
GTTCTACGGCCAGAACATCCACGACCGCTGCTATCGCCGACCGTTCTACGAGCGCGGCGAGTTCGCCGAGACGTTCGACGACGAAGGCGCGAAGAAGGGCTGGTGTCTGTTCAAGGTCGGCTGCAAGGGCCCGGTCACCTACAACGCCTGCGCCACGGTCAAGTGGAACAATGGCGCCGGCTGGCCGGTGGAAGGCGGTCACGGCTGCCTCGGCTGCTCCGAGCCCGGGTTCTGGGACTGGGGCGGGTTCTACAAGCCGCTGTCGCAGGGTCAGTGGGGCGGGTGGAAGACGCTCGGCGTCGCCGCGGCCGCAGGCGCCGCGATCGGCCTCGCTTCGGTCGCCGTTACGCGCAGCCGTCAGGCGAAGGCGCGTCGGGAGGCTAAGGTATGACGTTGCTCGAATTCGCCCGTGGGCCCGGCATGCAATGGGCCCTGGTGATCTTCCTGGTGGGCGTCGTCTGGCGCCTGGTCGGCTCGTTCCTGATCGCGCGCAGGCGTGACCTGTCGAAGCCGAAGGGCACCGCGTACGTGAAGGCCGGCGCGCGCTCGATGATCATGCGGTCGATCCCGCCGCACGAACTGGAAAAGAACATACAGTTCCAGCACCTCACCGGCTACGCCTGGCACCTCGGGTTCTTCGCGACGCTGCTGCTGTTCGGGCCGCACGTGCCGTTCTTCCAGCAGTTCCTCGGCTTCGGCTGGCCGACGCTGCCGAACGTCGTGGTGCTGGTCATCGGCGGCTTCACGCTCGCGATCCTGATCGCGCTGGTGATCCGCCGGATCATCCACCCGGTGATGCGGCAGATCTCCACGCTCGACGACTGGATCGCCGTGTCCCTGGTGATCATCCCGCTCGTCACGGGCTTCCTGAGCTACGCGCACGTGGGCGTGTTCGGGGCCCGCTACGAGACGATGCTCGCCCTGCACATCCTCAGCATCGAAGCGCTGCTCGTGTGGTTCCCGTTCAGCAAGCTGATGCACCTGTTCTACACGTTCCCGAGCCGCTACAAGATCGGCGTCTCGATGGAGCGTAGGGGAGTCAAAGCATGAGCGCCGTCGCAAACGACATCCAGAAGCTCCGCGAGGAGCTGCGCGACCGTGGCGCGACGGTCAGGAGCCCGGAGCTCGCGCCGGCGGAACGCGTCGCGCGCGTCAAGGAAGTGTTCGCCCGGCGCCTCGACGCGAACATGGCGACCTACCTCGAGACGTGCCTGCACTGCGGCATGTGCGCCGAGGTGTGCCACTTCTACGAGGCGACCGGCGAAGGCAAGTACACGCCGATCTACAAGGTCGAACCGTTGCGGCGCTTCTATCGTCGCGAACTCGCGCCGATGGGCTGGTTGCGCAAGCTCGTGATGCGCGACATCACCCCGGCCGACCTGGACGAATGGCAGAAGCTCGTCTACGACGCCTGCACGCAGTGCGGCCGCTGCGACATGATCTGCCCGATGGGCATCCACATTTCGCCGATGATCGGCGTGATGCGCGAAGCGATCGCCGAGGCCGGCCTGCAGCCGGCCGAGAACAAGGCGCTCGCCAGGGAGGTGCTCGAGAAAGGAACGCTGATGGGGATCGGTCCCGCGGACTACCGCAGGGTCGCCGCGGAGCTCGCAGCCCAGGGCATCGACGTCCCGCTGGACAAGCCCAAGGCCAGCGTGGTCATGCTGATGAGCGCGATGGACGCGATGCTGTTCAAGAGCGCCATCGCGGCCACCGCGAAGATCATGAACCGGCTCGGTCTCGACTGGACGATCCGGACCAACGCCGGTGACGCCGCCATGTTCGACTGGACGTCGGGCGACGAGCGCGCCAAGGCGGCCGCGATCCGCAAGGTCGTCGCCGAGACGATCGCGGCCGGCGCCAAGACGCTGATCGTGCCCGAGTGCGGTCACGGCTTCGCGGCGCTGCGCTGGGACGGCGCGAACGTCGTCGGCGCGGAGCTGCCGTTCGAAGTGATGGCGATCTCGGAGTTCGTCGGCCGCGAGATCGAGGCCGGCCGCCTGAAGGTGAAGCCGCTGCCGGCGGGCAAGTCGGTCACCTACCACGACCCGTGCAAGGTGGGTCGCTGGAGCGGCGTGTTCGAGGAGCCGCGCAACGCGCTGAAGGCGATCGGCGTCGAGATTCGCGAGATGGAATCCCACGCCAAGACCAACTACTGCTGCGGTGGCGGCGGCGGCGTCGTGCTGAACGAGCGCGCCAACAAGCTTCGCGCAGGCGCGTTCCACATCAAGATGAGGGAAGCGGACGCCACGGGCGCGGGCTCGGTCGTCACGGCGTGCGGTCACTGCCGCATGACCTTCATCGCGGGCGCACAGCATGCGAACTGGCAGAAACCGATCGAGAGCCTCGTGGAGCTCGTCGCGGCCAATCTGGCCTGACGGCACGGCTCGAGAAACAAACGGAGAATGACCGATGACCGACCGAGTCGTTGTTGATCCTGTCACCCGTATCGAGGGACACCTGCGCATCGAAGCGCAGATGGACGGCGATACGATCGCCCAGGCCTACTCGTCCGGCACGATGGTGCGCGGCATCGAGATCATCCTGCAGGGGCGCGACCCGCGCGATGCCTGGGCGTTCGTCCAGCGCATCTGCGGCGTCTGCACGCTCGTGCACGCGATGGCCTCGATCCGCTCCGTCGAGGACGCGCTGCAGATCGAGGTGCCGAAGAACGCGCAGCTGATCCGCAACCTGATGATCGGCGCGCAGTACATCCACGACCACGTGATGCACTTCTACCACCTGCACGCCCTCGACTGGGTGGACGTGGTGTCGTGTCTCAGCGCCGACCCGGCCGCGACCTCGACGCTGGCGCAGAGCCTGTCGAATTACCCGAACTCCTCGCCGGGTCACTTCGCCGACGTGCAGAAGAAGGTGAAGACCTTCGTCGAGCAGGGCCAGCTGGGCATCTTCAACAAGGGGTACTGGGGCCACCCGGCCTACAAGCTCCCGCCCGAGGCGAACCTCATGGCGGTGGCGCACTACCTCGACGCTTTGGCCTGGCAGCGCGAAGTCGTGCAGCTGCACACGATCTTCGGCGGCAAGAACCCGCACCCGAACTTCGTCGTCGGCGGCACGCCGAGCGCGATCGACCTGAACTCCGACTCCGCCATCAACCAGAAGCGGCTGTCGCAGGTGCAGGACGTCATCAATCGCATGCGGATGTTCGTGGACCAGGTGTACGTCCCGGACACGCTCGCGATCGCCTCGTTCTACAAGGACTGGGGCGCGCAGGGCGAGGGCCTCGGCAACTTCCTGTGCTTCGGCGACCTGCCGATGACGGGCGGCAGCCTGACCGACACGAAGAGCTTCCTGTTCCCGCGCGGCGCGATCCTGAACCGCGACCTCTCGACGATCCACGAGGTGGACCTCAAGGATCCGGGCCAGGTACAGGAGTTCGTGGCGCACTCGTGGTACGACTACTCGGGCGGCAAGGACAAGGGCCTGCACCCGTGGGACGGCGAGACCAAGTTCAACTACGACGGCCCGAAGCCGCCGTACCAGCAGCTCGACGTCGACAAGAGCTACAGCTGGCTCAAGTCGCCGCGCTGGAAGGGCCACTCGATGGAAGTGGGCCCGCTCGCCCGCATGCTGATGATGTACGCGACGGGCAACGAGCAGGCGAAGGCCCTGGTCGACATGACGCTGTCGAAGCTCGAGGTGCCGGTCGAGGCCCTCTTCTCGACGCTCGGCCGCACCGCGGCGCGCACGCTCGAGTCGAAGATCATCGCCGACAACATGCAGGGCTGGTACGACCAGCTGATCGCCAACATCAAGGCAGGCGATACCGACACCTTCGCCGACGAGAAATGGGACCCGAAGAACTGGCCGAAGAGCGCCAAGGGCGCCGGCTTCATGGAAGCCCCGCGCGGTGGCCTGTCGCACTACGTCGTGATCGAGGACGCCAAGATCGCGAACTACCAGGCGGTCGTGCCGACGACGTGGAACGCGGGTCCGCGTGACGCCGAAGGCAAGCCGGGCGCCTACGAGGCGGCGCTGCAGGGTCACAAGATGCACGACCCGCACCTGCCGATCGAGATCCTGCGCACGATCCACAGCTTCGATCCGTGCATCGCGTGCGCCGTGCACGTGACCGATCCGAACGGCGAAGAGCTGGTGCAGGTGAAGGTCAGCCCGAGCGCGTAGCGGCTCGCGCCGCTGGCTGAGTGGCCAGTGGCTAGTGTCTAGTGTCTCGTAGGAAGGGCCGGCGACAACGCCGGCCCTCTCCTTCCCACACTAACCGCTATCCGCTAACCGCTAACCGCTTGCTCATGACATCCTTCCCCGCCCTGCCCGCGGGGGCATTCACACGGAGCATTCCCGACGATGACGATCACGAAATTCGCCTTGCCGGCCCTGCTTGCACTCGCCCTCGTCGCTGCATGCTCCGGCAAGCAGGAGCCTGCGGCCGGAGCCGCCATGGACGACGAGGAGGAGGAGACTGCCGGCACGCCGGCGCCCGAGCCCTCGAAGGACTACGTCAAGATGGCGCAGGGGATGATGTCGTTGCTGGCCGACGCGCCCGAGTGCCAGAGTTACCGCGACGAACTGCAGGCCATCGTCGACGCCCCTGCCGGCGCCACGCCTGCCCGGGAACCGTCGCACGTCGTGGCCGCGGCCCACGATGCGGGCTGCTCGAAGAAGTCGCGAGGCGAATGATCGGCGACGGTCAGCGAGGCCCGGACGCTGCTCGTCTCGACTTGAGCGACCCGAGCAGCAGCGTGCCGAGCGCGAGGACGATTTCGTCGTAGAACGGGATCATGTCCGGCACGAGGAAGTCGAGCACGAACAACGCCGCCACGACCTTGAACAGCGTGGGATACCTGAGCCCCGCGGCGAACTGCGTGACCAGCCTGCCGATCATCGGGTCTCAACGCCCTCCTGGCGTCGCGACCTCGATGGCGAGCGTGAACGTCCTCGCTTCGGCGGGTCGCAATGCGCCGACGCCAACCACCTGGCGCGAGATCACCTCGCCGCGCTCGTTGCGGATCTGGAGCACGACGGAATACTCCCAGTCGCCGCCGCTCTCCGAATGCCGCAGCGTCCCCTCGACGTTGAACGCCTGGAAACCCGGCGTCGCGTCGGCGGCACGGGCGGCCGCACCGTGCTTCAGGTGGTGACGGCACTGCGGGCAGATCGCCGCGCTTTCGAGGATCGTCGCCTTGCAGTGCGGGCAGGACCGCGTCCTGCCCACCGTGCCCGACGACGAGCGCCCCGGGAGCATGGCTGGCGCCCGGCGCGCTTACTTGGCCTGGTCGGGCCAGCCGAAGTCGGCGTTGCCGCGCATGCGCGAACCCGCCGCGACGGTCAGCACGGCGGCCTTCACGTCGCCGTTGATCGCGCCGGTCTCGAGCAGTTCGACACGCGAGCTCGCGTTGACGTTGCCGTGGATTTCACCGCTCACGATCACGGTCGCCGCGAAGATCTGGCCGGTCACGTGCGCGCCCTGCTCGATCGTCACGTTGCCCTGCACGTTCACGTCGCCCTTGAAGCGGCCCGCGATGCGGACGTGGCCCGCGCCCTCGATCTTGCCCTCGATCGTGACGTCCGCCGCGATCAGGGACTCCTTCGCCGGGCCTGCGACCACGCGCTCGACCGGACGGCGCGTTTCCGCAGCCGGGGCCGGCGACGGCACGGGTCGCACCACGGGTTCGGGCGCCACGGCAGTGGCGGTGTCGAAGGCAGTCAGGGAGGCATCTTTGCTCGTCGGGTCTTTCCAGAGGGCCATGGGCATTCCTTCTGTCAATAGCGCGGTGGCGAGAGATTCGCACACGTCACCGCAGGATGGTGCCGGCTGAGGGATTCGAACCCCCGACCCCCTGATTACAAATCAGGTGCACTACCAGCTGTGCTAAGCCGGCACGGTTGGTGCCGAATTCGATCGATGATACCTCACCCTGCCGTATCGACTTCCGCGGGCTCCGTCACGGTCTCCGCGACCGGGGCCGACGGACAGACGCGCAGTTCGAGCGGCAGGCCGCCTTCGGGCGGTGGACCGACGTCGTCGAGTTCGGGGATACCGCCATTGGCCTGACGATCCACGTCGAGCCAGAACACGTCGAGGGCGCGCACGCGGTCCGTCGTCTGCGGCGTGAAGCCGGCACTTGCGACGGTCCTGGCGACCTCGGCCGCGCGCCGGGGATCGGCGAAGACGCCGATCGACACGACGTTGCCGGGCGCTCCGTCGGTGATCACGTAGGCGTCGGTGAGTCCCACGGCCTGCAAGGCGGCAAGTGCGTTGGTGGCGTCCGCCGGCGTCGCGAGGTCGGGCACGCGCACCCAGTGGCCGACGCGAACCTCGTCGGTGGCCGAGCGCAGTCGCGCCGTGAACCCGAGCCGCTGGAGCGACGACGACGCGACGTCAGCCTGGGACTGCTCGAGGAACGGCCCGACGCTCACGCACGACGCCGCAGCGACGTCGTCACCGTGCGAGCCGACTCCGCTGCCCCCGGCGCCCCCAAGCCCGCCTGCGGCCTCCTGCTGCAGTCGGATCGGTCGCAACGGTGTCGACGCCTGCGGCGTCGCCTGGCTCGCGCCCGGCGCGGGTGGCGCGACCCAGCGCGTCCAGGCCAGGAACAGCAGGTTGGCGAGCAGCAGCAGCAGGAACGGGACGCGCACTGGACCGACCGGGTAATCGCGAGGCGCCGAATGGTAGCAAACCGGAAAAACGAAAAGGCCCGGCCGCTGCGCGGCCGGGCCCTGGCAGGTCGGCAATCGGCGGGAGCTTACTTGCCCGCAACCATGTAGGCCGCGACGTCGGCGATCTCCGCATCAGTCAGCTTGAGCGCGGACTTGTGCTTCTGCTCGCCGGAGACGATCTTCTTCAGGGTGGCGGAAAGCGCAGCCGCGTCTTCGCCCGCGAAATCGCCGACTTCATGACATTCGGCGCAGGCGGCGGTGAACTTCGCTTTACCCGCGGCCGCGTCGGCACTGGCGACGCCGCTGAATCCCGCGAGGCCGAGCGTCGCGATGGCGACGGCGAAAATACGCGTGACTTTCATCGAACCCTCCTTAAGGGGCCGGCCCGGAGTCGGGCCGGAATGCGCAGCATCTTAGCGAAGGGCCCGCGAAATTCGGACCGGAATTACCACGATGGAGTCCATGAAAAAGGCCCGGATTCTCGCGAATCCGGGCCGTTTTTTCGCAGAAATGAGAACGGAGATCGATTACTTTCCGCCGGCCGCCATGAACGCGGCGACGTCGCTGATTTCCTGGTCCGTGAGCTTCAGCGCCTTCTTGTGCTTGACCGTGCCGCCCACGATCCCCTTGATCGTCGTTGCCACTTCCTTGGGGTCTTCGCCGTCGAAATCGCCGGCTTCGTGGCACTCCGCGCAAACCTTCTCGAACGTGGCCTTGCCTGCGGCGGCGTCGGCGTATGCCGTGGAGCCGAAGGCGGCGAGACCGGCAACCGCGCTTGCAATGACGACCAGACGACTGATTTTCATCCTGTTGACTCCTGATTGACCGACCGTCGGCCTCGCGACCGGGGTGCTTCGACGTTGTTGTGGCAGGACATTCCCTGCCGCGCAATTGGACAACGGCCGGCCGGCCGGGTTCAAGGGCCCGACCGCGCCAGCCGCGAAAGGCCATACAACACGAGGTCGGGGACGTGTTCAACGGGGGCTAGTACGTACGGCAAGACCTCCCCTGCCGCGCCCCCGGTCAGGACCAGCGCGCTGCCGGCCGCGGCGACGCGGCCGAGTTCGGCATACGCGCGGTCGACCAGGGCGGCGAGCGTGAGCCGGCAGCCACGCTCGATGGCCTCGCGCGTGTTGTCGGCGAACGCGGCGGTGGCGCCGGCCCGGCTCGCGGCGCTGTGGGCCGCCAGGTCGCTGGTGCCGGTCAGCAACGAACCCACCATCAGGTGCGGCCCCGGCACGATGAACCCTCCCAGGTGCGCACCGTTCGCCAGGACCGCATCGACGGTTGCCGCGGTCCCGACGTCGACGACGCAGCATGCGCGCGGGCCGCGCAGGTGGTAGGCGCCGATCATGGCGACCCAGCGATCGACGCCGAGCAGCTGGGGATCGCGATACGCATTGCGCACGCCGCACGCGGCGGCGGCCGAGGTCGCGAAGCGCACGTCGGCAATACCGCGGCGTGATGCGGCCTCGACCAGCGCATGCCTGATTTGCGCGCCCGCCACCGACGCGGCCATCACGCGCTCGATGCCCGGGCTCGCGAAGAGTGCTCGCTCCCAGTCGTGGACGGCCCAGCCGGCATGCTCGGCGGCACGTTGAGGCGCAAGACGCCCCTCGGTGTCGCACGTGGTCCACTTGACGCGCGTGTTGCCAACGTCGACGAGCAGTTGGGTCACGATTCGACCCCGGCGCGTGCGTGCGCGCGACGCAGGCTCACGTCGCCCGCATGGACGCGCTCGATCCGACCCGCCGTCGTCTCGACCAGCAGCGCGCCTTCTGCGTCGGCGCCTCGCGCGATGCCGTCGAACGCCCCGTCGTGACGCAGCACGGTGACGGCCGAATCGCGCAACGAGTCGTATGCGGACCACTCGTTTGCGAACCGCGCGAAACCGTCGCGTGCGAAGTGTTCGAGTCCTTCGAGCATGCGCCCCGCGGTGTGTGCGGCGACGGTCGCACGGCGGGGCAGCGCGCCGCCGCAGGGCTCGGCCAGGTCCGTCACCGGTGTCGCCGCCGGCCCCGCGATGGCGGCACGGGCCGGTTCGGGCAGGCGCAGGTTGAGGCCAAGCCCGACGACGACGTACGCAGGTCCGCCGGCTTCGGAGCGCATCTGCAACAGCAGGCCGCCGAGCTTGCGGTGCGCGTGCACGATGTCATTCGGCCATTTGAGCTGTACGGACGGCGCCCCGAGCGCTCGCAGGGCGCGCACCACGCACACCCCCATCGCGAGACTCAACGCCGACAGGTCCGCCGGCATCTCGGCGAAGGTCCAGCCGATCGAGAACGTGAGCCCCGAACCGAACGGCGCGGCCCAGCCACGACCACGACGGCCGCGCCCCGCCGTCTGCAATTCCGCGAAGAGCAGTCGCGGTGCGCCCGGCGGCGGTGCCACGGCTGCATGCAGGTATTCGTTGGTCGAGTCGATCTCGAACGCCACGTCGCAGTGCTCCGGCCAGCCGAGCCCGGCCGACATCGCCTCGCCGCGCAGCGACCTCGCGTCGAGCAACTCGACCGGCGCGCCTAGCCGATACCCGCGGCGCTCGTGGCTCAGCACCTCGATGCCGTGCGCACGAAGCTCGCCGACCATCTTCCAGACGGCCGCGCGCGTGACGCCGAGCGCGTCGGCGAGCCGCGCGCCGGAGTGCAATTCGCCGTCAGCCAGCAGTCGCACGAGCCGCGTGGCCGTCTCGTTCATCACCTGGGCCGCAGCAGCCACAGCCGACGCGCACGGTTCTCGCTGCCGGCGCGCATGCGACGCACGTTCGAGCGATGGGTGTAGACGATGAACGCCGCCATCACGACGCCGAATACGAGGAACGGCGTGCGCCCGGGCGCGGTGAACGCGAAATACACGGGCAGCGTCGCGCTGCCGAGCATGGTACCGAGACCGACGTAGCCGGTGAGCATGACCGTGAGCAGCCACACGCCGATGATCGGCACCAGCGCGAGCGGCGCGAGCACGAGCACGGTGCCGACCAGCGTGGCGGCGCCCTTGCCGCCGCGAAACTCGTACCAGACCGGGTAGACGTGACCCGCGACGACCGCCGTCGCGCACGCAACCGCCAGCCAGTCGCGATCGACGGCCGGGTCGGGGTGCAGCGCGGGCAGGTCGGCCGACGGCAGCCAGCCGACCGCGAGCAGCGCCTTGCCGACGTCGACCAGGATCACGCCGAGCGCAAACGCCCACCCCTGCGTGCGCAGCGCATTCGTGCCACCCGCGTTGCCGCTGCCCTGCGTGCGGATGTCGACCCCCTTGAGTTGCCCGAGCAGCAGGCTGCCGATCACCGACCCGAGCAGGTAGGCGATGAGCGTCTTGAAGCCGAGTTCGATCAAGGTGCCTCCACTGCGCGCCGCGGCGCGATTCTAGCATCGGCCTGCAGCCCGCCCGCCCACGACCGTACACTCCGCGATCCGAATCGGGTACGGACGGAGACGACATGGGCAAGCTCGAGCAGGAATTCGCGGCCTACCGGGAGCGCATGAACGCGCGCATCCTCGAGGAGGACAATCGCGTCATCAAGCGCGTGTATTCGGTCGACTCGCTTGCGTACGCGGAAGACGCCGGCGAGCTGTCGAAGCAGACGCGCGAGTTGCTCGGGCTCGTCGCCTCGCTCGTGCTGCGCTGTGACGACTGCGTGAAGTATCACCTCGTGGAGGCACGCAAGGCGGGTAACTCGCGCCAGGCCATGGTCGAAGCGATGAGCATCGGACTCGTGGTCGGCGGCACGATCGTAGTGCCGCACCTGCGGCGCGCGATCGAGTTCCTCGACGATCTCGAAACCGGAAAGTAGGGACACTCCGAATTTTCGGGAAAATGGGGACACTCCGAATTTCCGACGAAGGCTAACGTCACACTCCATGCCCCACGACGGAAATTAGGAGTGTCCCCATTTTCCGGAGTGACCCTACTTTCCGGGCAGGAAGACCTCCGCGAGCATGCAGCGGACGGAGCCGCCGCCGAGCGTCTCGATCGTCGGGATCGGCGCCGCGACGACGCGGTCGACGTGGCGACGCAACGCGTCGAGGCGTGCAGGCCCGAACGCCGCCTCGGCCGCCTGCGACATCGCGAGCACCTTGGCGCCGTCGCTCGCACGCAGTTCGAGCACGTTGCCCGCGAAGCCAGCCATCGCCGCCGCGTCGATGACGATCACGTCGCGGCCCGTATCGCGCAGCCGGTCGAGCAGGTCGTCGCGAGCGTCCGGCGCGACCCCCTCAGCCGCCACCACGGCGAAACCGGTGCCGACCGCGAGCATCACGTTGGTGTGATAGATCGCCACGCCCGCGGCATCGACCGCGCGAAACACGCAGGGCCGGTAGCCGAGTTCCGCGCACAGTTCATCGAGCGGCGCCTCGTGTGTGCGCGGCGACGCCGCCGCGTAGGCGACTCGCGCGACGTGGTCGAACACGATGCTGCCCGTGCCCTCGAGGAATCGACCGTGGAGCTCGTGATGGGTCAGGTCGAGGAGTCGATGCACGCGGCGACCGGTCTCGCGCTCGAGCTGCTGGAGGTGCTCGAGGCGTCGCTCGCGGCGTCGACTCGGGGCCAGCATCGGATACAGCACGGCCGAGCCGTCGGCGTGCAGGCTCACCCAGTTGTTTGGAAAGATCGCGTCCGGACACGCCGGCACGGGTTCGTCCTCGGCCACCACGGTCGCGACGCCGGCGCCGCGCAGTGCCGCGACGAGCCCGTCGAACTCCTGTCGTGCGCGCAGCTGCGCCGTCGCGACGAGCGCCGCGTCGTTGCGCTGGAAACGGTTGCTCTGCCGGGTCTCGGCGTTGAAGCCGAAATTCGCGGGCCGCACCATGAGCACGGCCTCGGCCGCCTGCGCGCTCGGCTCCGTGCGCGATGTCGTCGGGTCGGGCATGTCCCTATGATTGTAGGGAGGTCGCCGCCTGTCGGGTGCACGCCGTGTCGTTTTTCGGGTATTGCCAGACAACATATGTCGATGTTTTTGTTAACTTAATCCCTGTGACGCGCGCCGATGGGCACGGTCGTCACCTCGGCTGTTGCGGGAAACCGGGCACCGATCCGTGTTTACCGTATTGCGAATCAATCTCATTAAGAACAGACTGCAGGCCTTCCTTCAACCTGCGTCCTACAGCCGAATGTCCCCCGTCAGTCTTGCCACGCTGCGCAAAGGCGCCCGGGGCGTGGTCGTCGACGTGCGCGACGATGCCCAGAGCCTCGGTGACGAAGCCCAGTCCACGGTCAGCCGGCGCTTGCTCGAACTGGGCTTCGTGCCCGGCGAGGCCTTCGAAGTCGTCGAAGAAGTCTGGCCCGGTGGCGACCCGATGGCCGTGCGGCTGGGCAACACGACCTTTGCGCTGCGGCGCCGCGAGGCGACTGCGGTGATCGTCGAGCCCGAGACGGCCTGAGCCGATGAGCATCCACGCCGCCACCATCGATCCCATGCGCCTGGCGCTCGTCGGCGTGCCGAACAGCGGCAAGACGGCGCTGTTCAACCGGCTGACCGGCAGTCGGCAGCGCGTTGCGAACTACGCCGGCGTGACGGTCGAGCGCAAGGAAGGCCAGTTCGTCGGTCCCGCGAAGCAGCGCCTGTACAAGGTGCTCGACCTGCCGGGCGCCTACAGCCTCACGCCGACGACGCTCGACGAGGCCATCACGCGCGACTTCCTGCTCGGCCGTCTCGCCGACGAGCCGCCCCCGGAGTTCGTCGTCTGCGTCGTCGACGCGACCAACCTGCGGCTCAACCTGCGCCTCGTGCTCGAGCTGCGCGACCTCGGCGTGCCGATGGTCGTGGCGCTCAACATGAGCGACCTCGCGATCGAGCGCGGCTACGACGTCGACCGGGAAGCGCTGGAGCGCGAACTCGGCGTGACGGTGGTCGAGACCGTCGCGGTCGAGCACGGCGGCGTGCGCCACCTCGTCGAGCGGCTGGAGGCCCTGCCCCACCCGGGCTCGCGCGGGCCCGTGCAGTGGCGAGAACCGTCCTTCGACCAGATCCAGCAGACGCAGCGGGAAGTGCGCCGCATCCTGCGCGCGATCGGCTACGTCGAGCCCTTGCGCAAGCAGGCGCTCGCTCGGCTAGACGCGCTGGTGATGCATCCGGTGGCCGGGCCCACAATCCTGGCGTTCGTGCTGTTCTTCGTGTTCCAGGCGGTTTTCAGCTGGGCCGCCGCGCCGATGGACCTCATCGACGGGACCATCGGACAGTTAGGCGCGCTCGTGCAGGGCGCGCTGCCCGACGGGGCTCTGCGCAGCCTGCTCGTCGACGGCGTGATTGCCGGCGTCGGCAGCGTGCTCGTGTTCCTGCCGCAGATCCTGATCCTGTTCTTCTTCATCCTCGCGCTCGAGGACAGCGGCTACCTGCCGCGCGCGGCGTACCTGCTGGACCGGCTCATGGGCAGCGTCGGGCTGTCGGGTCGCGCCTTCATCCCGCTGCTTTCGAGTTTCGCGTGCGCCGTGCCCGGCATCATGGCGACGCGCACGATCCCGAACCTGCGCGACCGCATGGCCACGATCATGATCGCGCCGCTGATGACGTGCTCGGCGCGACTGCCGGTGTACGCGCTCGTGATCGCCGCGTTCATTCCGTCACGCCCGGTCGGGCCGTTCAACCTGCAGGGCGTCGTGCTGTTCACGCTCTATCTGGCCGGCATCGTCGCCGCGATGGCGGTCGCCTTCGTGCTCAAGCGCACGTCGCTGCGCACCGCGTATCACCCGTTGCTGCTCGAACTGCCCGAGTACCACTGGCCGCACCTGAACAACCTCGTGATCGGTCTCTGGGAACGCACCAAGGTGTTCCTGCAGCGGGTCGGCACGATCATTCTCGCGATCATGATCGTGCTGTGGTTCCTGAGCAGCTACCCGGCCCCGCCGCCCGGGGCGGAAGGCCCCGCGATCGTGCACAGCTTCGCCGGCATGATCGGGCGGGCGCTCGAGGTCGTGTTCGCGCCGCTCGGCTTCAACTGGCAGATTTCGCTCGCGCTCGTGCCCGGACTCGCCGCGCGCGAGGTGGCGGTCGGCGCGCTCGGCACGGTGTATTCGCTCTCGACCGAAGGCGACGTCGGCGGCGCGCTCACGCCGATGATCGCGCAGACCTGGAGCCTCGCGACGGCCCTGTCGCTGCTCGCGTGGTATGTCTTCGCGCCGCAGTGCCTCTCGACGCTCGTCGTCGTCAAGCGCGAGACCAACTCGTGGCGCTATCCGCTGATCATGGCGGGCTACCTGTTCGCGCTCGCGTACGCCGCGGCGTTCGTGACGTTCCAGGTGGCGAACGCACTGCTCGGCTGAGGACGGCCGCATGCTCGAGTCGATACTGGTCGCGTTGATCGTCGTCGCCGCCGCGGCCTATGCGGTGTGGGCGCTGACTCCCGTCTCGACGCGACGCAGCGTCGCGCTCAGGAGCGCGCGTGCCCTCGGCGGTCCCGGCGCACCAGGCATCGGTGGCAAGCTCGCGGGCGTGCTGCAGAAGCTCGCCCAGGCGCCCGGCGGTGGCTGCAGCGACTGTCCGGCCGCGACGCTGACGCCCGCCGAACGCACCCAGCAGCAACAACAGGCAAAGAAGAACTGAACGCGCTGTGAGCGCGAGCGTCGATTCAGGCGATCGCTTCGACCGGACGATCGACGGCAGCCGGGTCGAACACCCAGCGTCCGATGCGACCACCGATGCGGTCGAGCGCGGCGGCGAGTTCCTCGAGCTGGATCAGGGCGCGTCCCACTTCCCGGCGCACACAGACGCGTGCGAGTGTCTTCCATGCTTCCCCGAGCAGGCCCGCCTGCAGGCACGCGATTGCGTGCAGCGCGTGCGCCTCGAGCGGCTGCAACCGCCAGCAGCCGAGCCGGTCAACCGCCTTGCAGGTCGTCGCCATCGGGCACGTCGCCGCGACGAATTGCTCGAAGGCGGGTCGCACGCTGCTCAGGCCCGCGCGGTCGAAGGCATCGTCGAGGCACGAATCGGACAGGTCGTCGTCACCGTGGCTCGACGCGCACCAGCGGATCGCCCAGACGATGAAGCGCTCGGCGCCGGAGAGGTCGCACACGGACACCTGGCGGCAGTCGGCCAGGCAGAACTTCGGAGGCGGCGAAGCGGACAAATCCATTCTGCTCATCGGGATGCCTCCGTCGAACCGCGCGGGCTGCAGACGCGGCGATCGCATGATCGGTCGCAGCCTGGCTGGCTACCTCACCACGTTGGCAGGCATCGTATCGCTAATAGGAATCATTCGCAATTAGGTAGATACATCATGATCACCGTCGCGGCAACGCGCAGTGGGAAGTCGGCGGGTCACTCGTCCGCAAGGGCGTCTGCCACCATGTAGAGCAGGGTCTCTCCGGCGGGCAGCGGGTGCGGATAGTCGACCTCGCCGAACCCGAGTCGCCGATACAGGCGCGTCGCGGCGTGGTTGCCCTTCAGCACGAACAGCGAGTATCCGCGGGTCCCGAGTTCGACGGCGCCCTTCGCACACAATTCGCGAATGAGTCGAGCCCCGAGGCCTTGGCCCCGGGCGCGTGGAGCCACCGCCAGGTGCGCCAGGTGGCAGCGCCCCAAGCGGTCGTAGTACTGGCCGAAGGCCACGAAGTCGGCCGCTTCGCCCAGGAGTGACCACGTCGGCAGCGCGTCGACGCGCGCGTCTGCGCGAAAACTCGCGGCAGTGAACGGAAAGCGAAAATGCGGGCCACCCCAGCTTGCACAACTCGACGCATCGGGGAACCAGCGCATCAGCTCCGCGAGGTGCCGTTCATCGAACTGGACGAGCTTCATGGTCCCTCACGCGCGCGATCCGTTCCTGCACGAAGGGCAGCGCGCGAACTGGAATGCTTCCGACGCCACCGCGCGGATACTGAGGCGCAAGCCGCGATACTGCATCTCATCGCCGCTGGCTTCGGTAAATGCGTGCAGCCTCTTCGGGCCCGCATGAGGTGAAATTCGCGCGTGCCGCAATTCGCGACACGCGACGCATGGGCCACTAAAAAACGAGCCCTTTGCGCCGTCCCTGAAAGGGAGCTGCAAGCAATGTTCCGCACCCGCGCCAGGCGCCTCTTCCCCTCCACCTTCGCAATCTTCACGCTGCTGCTGACCCTCGTCGGCCCCGCGCCCGCCGGTGCCCAGGACGCGGCGGTGGCACCAGCCGAGACGGCAGCGGCAGCCGACGCGATCCCCAATTCGAAGTGTTTCGGCTGTCACGACGACGCCGAGATGAAGGCCGAATCGGGCAAGTCGGTCGCGGTGCTCGAAGCGCCCTTCCTGGTGTCTGCTCACAAGCGGGTCGCCTGCGTCGAGTGTCACACGGCCGCACTGACCGTCAAGCACAAGGGCAAACGCCAGCCGCTCGGCCCGGTTTCGTTCGACGTCTGCATGGACTGCCACACCGACGAAGTCACGCCGTTCCAGACCAGCATCCACGCCAAGGCGAACGGCGACAAGCCCGGCTCCTGCCAGGGATGCCACGGCAGCATCCACACCGTGGTGCGCAGCAATCACCCGGAGGCGCCGATGGCGCCGCTCAACCAGGTGGAGAACTGCGGCAAGTGCCACGAAGGCATGATGGCAGGCTACCTGTCGAGCGTGCACGCGCGGGCCTTGTTCAAGGCGGGACTCACCGAGTCCGCACCGTCCTGCAGCGATTGCCACGGCGTCCACGACATCCTGCCCCACACCGACGCGGGCGCACGCTCCTCGCACCAGAAGAGCCCGGAAACCTGCGGCGCCTGCCACGACGGGGTGCTGGCGGAGTGGAATGAGAGCGCGCACGGCGCGTTGTGGCACGACGGCAAGGACGGTCCCGTCTGCAGCACGTGTCACGAGGCACACGCCATCAAGTCCGCCGATAATCGTGCCAATCTAGTCGGCATGCCGGATCAGTGTGGCACTTGCCACGAGGAGTCCTCCAGGAGCTTCCATGACAGCTTCCACGGCAAGGCGTCCGAAGTGGGTCACGGCACGGCCGCGATGTGCGCGGACTGCCACACGCCGCACCACAACCTGAGCTCGTCCGACCCGCGATCTACCACACACAAGGACAACCTCGCCAAGACCTGCGGCGCGAGCAACTGCCACGCGGGCAAGGTCAACGCCTCGTTCCTGACGTTCATCCCGCACAGCGACCCGATGAACGCGGACCAGAATCCCTGGGTCCACTACATCTACCTGTTCATGTCGCTGCTGCTGCTGGGTGTGTTCGGTTTCTTCGGCATCCACATGGCGCTGTGGCTGCAGCGCACGCTGGTGGGTCGGTTCCGTGGTGAGTTCAAGGTCCAGCACTTCCTGCCGGGCCCGTACGTCCGTCGCTTCACCACGACACAGATGTGGCTGCACGTGTCGATCATCCTCAGCTTCCTGCTGCTCGCGATCACCGGCCTGCCGCTCAAGTTCGCGACGGCGCCGTGGGCCACCGGCCTGATGGCCGCGCTCGGCGGGCCTGAAGTGGCCGGGTGGCTGCATCGCCTGGCGGCGATCGTCACGTTCGGTTATTTCGCCGTGCACCTGGCGATGCTGTTCCGTGACGTCGTGCTCAGGAAACAAAAGGGATACTTCTGGGGCTGGCGGTCGATGACGCCGAACCTGAAGGACGCCCAGGACCTCGTTGCCAACGTCAAGTACTTCCTGTACATGGGCCCGCGACCTGCCTTCGACCGCTGGGCGTACTGGGAGAAGTTCGACTATCTCGCGGTCTTCTGGGGCGTCGCGATGATCGGCGTGTCGGGCTTGATCCTGTGGCTCCCGGACTTCTTCACCCGCTTCCTGCCCGGCTGGGCGTTGAATGCCGCCTACGTGATCCACAGCGACGAAGCCCTGCTCGCGACGGGTTTCATCTTCCTGTTCCACTTCTTCCACACCCATCTGCGGCCGGAAAGCTTCCCGATGGATCCGGTCATCTTCACGGGCAGCGTGCCGCTCGAGCGTTTCAAGCACGAGCGACCGCTGGAGTATCAGCGGCTCGTCGACAACAAGACGTTGGAGCAGTACTTCGTGCCGGCGCCGACCGACGCGCAGATCAAGGTCGCGCACGTGTTCGGCTTCGCGGCGGTGGCAGTGGGCGTGGCGCTCGCGCTGTTCATCCTGAAGGCGCTGGCAAGCGGTGCGATGCACCTGTTCTGAACCGCAGCGGTGCAATCGTTGCGGCCGGCCGGCGCTTCTTTTCCGGCCGGCCGCGGCACGATCTGACATGATTCGCGAGTCGCCGGCCACACGCCGGCCGCTGCCGGGACCCGGGCTGTGGGTGCCGCCGCGGACGCACACGCAGGCACAGCCAGGGGACGTTTCATGTTCAAGCATTTCATAGCGGGCATCACCGGCAACCTGATCAGCCTGGTCGGCACGGCGCTGGTGGCCGTGAGCATGGCGCTCATGGCGATCCTGTTCGTGATGCAATCGATGGGTTTCGAGGGCAGCGCGTACCTCGGCATCGTCACGTACGTGTTCCTGCCCCTGCTGTTCATCATCGGCATCGTCCTGGTGCCGCTGGGCATCTGGCTGCAGAAAAGGCGCGATGCCAGGGCGGCCGCGCAGGGCCAAGCGACCGGCCTGCATTTCCCGATCATCGATTTCAACAAGGAGTCGACTCGCGGCGTGGCCCTGGGCTTCGTGCTGCTCGCGATCCCGACCGTGGCCATCGTGATGGGCCTGAGCTTCAAGGCCGTCCACTACATGGATTCCGACAAGTTCTGCGGCACGGTCTGCCACACCGTGATGCAGCCGGAGTACACCGCCTATCAGCGGTCCCCGCACTCACGCGTCGGCTGCGCGGGTTGCCACATCGGCGCCGGGGCCGAGTGGTTCGTCAAGGCCAAGGTCTCGGGCTCATGGCAGCTGGTGGCAGTCGCGTTCGACCTTTACCCGACGCCCATAGAGACGCCGGTCCATTCGCTGCGCCCTGCGTCCGGCACCTGCGAGCAGTGCCACACGCCGACCAAGTTCGTCGGTGACCGCCTGAAGGTCCGCACGCACTATGCCGACGACGAGCAGAACACCGAGCTCAAGACGGCGCTCATGGTCAAAGTGGGCGGCAAGGCCGGCAGCGATTCGCACGGTATCCACTGGCACATCGACCCGGGCGTCAAGGTCCGCTACCTGTCGGACGCCAGCCGCGAGACCATCTACGACATCGAACTCACCGAGAAGGACGGGGCGGTCAAGCTGTACAAGGCTGCTGAAGAGGCTCCGGCCGGATCCGAGTGGCGCACGATGGACTGCATCGACTGCCACAACCGTCCGAGCCACATCTACCGCGACCCGGCCCACGAGCTCGACCTCGCCCTGCTCGAAGGACGCATCGACCGCTCGCTGCCATTTGTGAAGCGCGAAGGCCTGCGGCTGCTCACCGAAGCGAAGTACGAGACGCACGCGTCGGCACGCGAGGGCCTGGCGCGCGACCTGAAGGCGTTCTATGCCACGAACTATCCGGACCTGGCCAATTCGCCGGCGGTCGAGCAGGCCGGCAAGACGCTGGGTGATGCGTATTCCTGGAACGTGTTTCCGCAGATGAAGGTGACCTGGAACACGTACCCGAATCACATCGGCCACAAGGAGTCGCCGGGCTGCTTCCGTTGCCACGACAACAAGCACAAGACTGCCGACGGCGACAAGGTCGGCAAGAAGTGCGGCACGTGCCACAACGTCGTGGCCGACGAGGAAACCGACTCGGAGCTGCTGCAGGAGCTGGGGCTCCAGCAAGCGCCGCCGGAACCGGCACCCGCCGAGGAAGGCGCCGCAGCCGAGGCCGCGGCCGCAACGACCACCTGAGCAGCGTCGCAGAGGCGCACAACAAGAGGCCCCGGCGCATCCGCCGGGGTCCTTGCATTTCGGATGGTCTTCGAGCGCCGCGCGCTGCGGACTATTTGAGCGTCGCGTAGTAAGCGGCGAGGTCGGCGATCTGCGCCGCACTCAGCTTCTTCGCTTCCTTGGTCATCTTTGCGCTCTTCGTCCGCGTGCCGTTCTGGTACTCCTGCATGGCTTTCGCGAACTTCTCCACCGTCATGCCCGTGATGTCGGGTGACTCGTCGTCGCCCTTGCCATCGTCGCCGTGGCAATCGACGCACGAGTCCATGGCCCGGGCCTTGCCGGCCGCGACATCCGCGGCGTACGCCGGAGACGTGGCCAGCGCCACGGCAGCGATCAGCATGGGAACGTTCAGGTACCTCATTGGTCTCCTCCAGTCGACAGAGATGGCTCCCGCGGCGCGGTGCAGATCGAATCGTCAGGCAGTGGACGCCATGCGCTGGTCCAGCCAGCGAGGCGGCAGCAGGTAGAACAGCACCGAGAGAATGATGAACGGCAGGCTGAGCAGCACCAGCGCCGTCATCAGGCTTTCGAGTCCGGTCAGCTCCATCTTGTAGGCCATCAGCCCGCGGAAACTCTTCGAGTACAACTGGCCGCCGATGACCACGTTCCAGCGCATGCTGAAGATGCCGACCTCGATCAACAGCACCGAGAGAAAATACATCAGCGTGCGCATGCTGTCGTTGAGCCTCCGGCTGCGCACGAGCGCCAGGATCAGCAGCGGCAGCAGCATGCCGAGCGCGACCTGGATGATGACCAGGCTGTTGAACAGCTTTACCGAGACCAGCTCGCCGAGGATCTCGATCGACTCCTCGCTCTGGTAGATGCGGTGAATGTAGTCGAGCGCCTCGAGCGCGAAGTCGACGATGATCGCGACGAGCAGGAACAGCCCGACCTTGTCCAGGCAGCGCATGTCGAGCTTTTCGTTGCGCAGCAGGCTGAGGATCATGTAGACGAGCATCACCATGGCGATGCCGGACACGATCGCGGACATCAGGAAGACGATCGGCATCAGCACGCTGCCCCACCACGGGTTCGCCTTGATCGAGCCGAAGATGAAACCCACGTATCCGTGCAGCAGGAACGCGGACGGGATCCCGACGATCGTGACGATCCTGCTCGCCTTGTGATCCCAGGCGACCGCTTCCGGGCTCACGTCGTTCGAGAACAGCGACAGCGCGCGGTAAAGCAGGCGGCGCGGGCCCTTTGCGTCGCGCGCCATCAGCACCAGTTGCTGCCGATACTCCAGCCACACCTCGATCAGCAGGATGCCGAGCAGGTACCAGAGGTAGACGAAGCCGAACATGGCCATCGCCGACGTCGGCTGGGGCGTCATGAAGATCTCGAAGGCCCGCTCGGGATGCCCGAGGTGCAGTTGCAGCGGCATGCCGGCGATCAACATGAACGACAGCGCCGTCAGCAGTGCCAGCCGGTAGATCGGCTGCACTTCCACCACGTTGAAGACCTTGACCAGCGAGGCGAGGATGAACGCGCCTGCCACGATTCCCGTGAGGTACGGGTAGACGACGATCAGGATCGACCAGTGGGTCTCGATCTCGTTCGGGTAAATGAATCCCGTGACCTGGCTCAGTTGATGGGCCAGCTGCTCATAGAGGGCGGCCGTGTCTGCGCCGCTCATCGCACTTCTCCGTCGAGCTTCGCGTATTGCACCTTGGGCTTGGTGTGGAGGTCCGGCTTCAGCACGCTGAGTTC
>DASUYI010000161.1:0-5484 GCA_036377475.1 Steroidobacteraceae bacterium
GTACGGGTCGTAAGCTTCGTTCACGAGGCGGTCCAGCGGCAGCAGGCTCGCGCGCTTGTCGACCAGATACACGCCGAGCGAGACCCAGCGCTCGTTGCCCGCGTCGTACCAGCGGAAGGGCTGCACGAAGTCGTCCGCGACTCGTGCCGGTGCGTCGCGCAAGGTGGCCGGACCCAGGAACGGCAGCATCAGGTACGGACCCGGCGGCACGCCCCAGCGCCCGAGCGTCTGGCCGGAATCCTCGTCGTGCACGGGCAGTTGGGCGCCGGCGGCGACGTCGAATATCCCGCCCCAGCCGAGGGTCGTGTTGATCACGAAGCGCGCGACGTCCTGGCCGCCTTGCTTGAACTTGCCCTGCAGGAACTGGTTGGCGATCGTGGTCGGGTAGAACAGGTTGGTGAAGAAGTTGCCGACGCCTTTCTGCAGCCACGGCGGCGTGTGGTCGCGATAGGCGACCGCGACTGGGCGTAACGCATGCCGATCGAGGACGTCGTTGAACTTGTAGACGCCGCGGTTGAATTTCTCGATCGGGTCAGGGTTCTTCACACGCGCCTCGGCCTCGTCCTCGGGCCCGGCGCTCGTACGACCGGCGGTCGAGGCGCAACCGCCGAGCGCCAGCGCGAGCAGTGCGATCAGGAGACCCTCACGAGGTCGACGGTGGTTAGGCCGCGCCGGGCCGCGGCAAGCTTGCAGCAAGGACATGCGTTGACAATCCCTCGGGTTGGGCCAGGCGACGGCCTGAGAGCCGAAACAGTGCGCGATTGTACCGATGGCGAAGGCCGCGCCCAGCGGTGGTGGCCTACTGACGCTCGCCCGGCGCCTGTTCGGCGGGCGGCTTCGGTCGGTTGCGCTCCTTCGGCAGCCACTCGCGCAGCTCCTGCAGGCGCGCCACGAACTTCGAACGCTGCTGTGCAGTGAGGTTCGGCACGGACAGCGCGAGCTCGAGCTGGTTGATCGCGAGCAGCAGGTCGCCGCCCATCAGGTGGTATTCGGCCATGTAACTGTAGGCGTCGGCGACGTCGCCCGCGGCGTTCGCCGCCTTGGCCGTGAGGCGGATCTGTTCCTGCGTGGGCGGCACGTTGTTGAACAGGTCGAGCAGCACCTCGTGGGCCCGCTTGGGTCGGCCGGCCTGCAGCAGCGCCTCGCCGTACCGCACGGTGACCGGCACGTTGCGCGGCGCCAGGTTGCGTGCTCGCTCGAGCGTCTCGAGCGCGGCCTTGGTCTCGCCCGCGGCCAGCTGCGCCTGGCCGAGCGCGGTGTGGAACTGCATCACCTGCGGGTACTCGGCACGCAGGCGCTCGAACGTCGCGATGGCGCCCCGCGCGTCGCCGCCCATCATTTGCGCCAGCGCCCGTCCGTAGGTCTGCGCGAGCGAGAGGTCCGCCTCGTTCGAGCCGAGCGCCGCGTAATAGTCGCGGGGGTCGGTGCCGCGCGGGGCCGACAGCACCCGCACCCGCTCCTTCGTCAGCGCGTAACCGAGACTGTCCGCCACCTTTGCGGCCGGGTACTGCAGCGCGCGGTCCTTGGACTCCGCGATGCGAGAGCTGGTCACCGGGTGCGTGCGCAGCAGCTCCGGCACGCGATCCGGTCCGAGCTGCGTGCGGCGGAACATGGTGTCGAAGAACGCCGGCATCGCGTTTGGGTCGAAGCCTGCGTTGGCGAGCACGCCGATGCCGATCCGGTCGGCCTCGTACTCGTTTTCGCGCGTGAAGTTGATCTGCGACTGCACCGCCATGTTCTGCGCGGCCGTGATCGCGCCCATGGTCGCGTCGGAGCTGCCGCCGCCGGCCCCCATCAGGATGGCCGCGAGCACGGCGGCCGTCGACAGCAGGCTGGCGCGGCCCTGCGCCTCGATGCCGCGCGCAATGTGCCGCTGCGTGACGTGCGCGACTTCGTGCGCCAGCACACCCGCCAGTTCGCTCTCGTTGCGCGTCTCGAGCAGCAGGCCCGAATGGATGCCGACGAAGCCGCCGGGCAGTGCAAATGCGTTGATCGCATTGTCGCGGATCAGGAAGAAGTTGAACGATCGCCCGCCGTCCTGCGCCTGGCTCGAGAGCTTGAGCCCGAGCGACTGGATGTATTCGCCGACCTCCGGGTCCTCGAGCAGGGCGCCCGATTCGCGCACCTCGCGCATCACCATGCGCCCGAGCCGGTTCTCGTCGTCGATCGACAGGGTCTCCTGCGCCGCCGTCCCCATCTCGGGCAGGTTGTCCTGCGAGGTCTGCGCGACACCCGTTCCGGTGCCGAGGACGAAGGTGAGCGTGGCGGCGAGGCACGCGAGCAGGCCGCCCGGGCGGATTGACTGTCTCATGTGCTCCTTCTGACCGGCCGGTCCGCTCCCGGTTCCTCGAGCCGGTCAGAGTGTCTCGGAGGCGAAATCGGCCAGCCGCGAGCGTTCACCGCGCGTGAGCGTGATGTGGCCGTAGTGCTTCCAGCCGCGGAAGCGGTTCACGACGTACGTGAGTCCGCACGTGGTCTCGGACAGGTAGGGCGAGTCGATCTGCGCGATGTTGCCGAGGCACACGAGCTTGGTGCCGGGGCCGGCGCGGGTCACGAGCGCCTTCATCTGCTTGGGCGTGAGGTTCTGCGCCTCGTCGAGGATCAGGTAGCGGTTCAGGAACGTGCGCCCGCGCATGAAATTGAGCGAGCGGATCTTGATCCGGTTCCGGAGCAGGTCGTTCGTGGCCGCGCGGCCCCAGCTGCCCCCCTCCTGGCTCTGCGTGAGCACCTCGAGGTTGTCCATCAGCGCGCCCATCCAGGGCTCCATCTTCTCTTCCTCGGTGCCGGGCAGGAACCCGATGTCCTCGCCGAGCGGGATCGTCACGCGCGTCATGATGATCTCGGTGTAGCGATTCGTCTCGAGCGCCTGCGAAAGCCCCGCCGCGAGCGTGAGCAGCGTCTTGCCCGTGCCCGCGGGGCCGAGAATGGTCACGAGGTCGATGTCCGGGTCGAGCAGCAAATTGAGCGCGAAGTTCTGCTCGCGGTTCCGTGCGCTGATGCCCCAGACGCCGTGGCGTTCGCTGCGATAGTCGCGCACCAGCTCGATCACCGCGGAATCGCCCTGGAGCGAGCGCACGACCGCCTCGACGCCGTGCTCGCCGGCCTGGTAGACGAACAGGTTCGGCGCCCAGTCCGCGATGAACCTGCCGCGCACGCGGTAGAACGTGCGCCCGCCGTTCTCGTGCCACGACTCGAGCTTGCGGCCGGCCTTGTCCCAGAAATTCGCGGGCAGTTCCTCGACGCCCGTGTAGAGGAGGTCGGCATCCTCGATGGTCTTGTCGCTGTTGTAGTCCTCGGCGTGCACGCCGATGATCGCGGCCTTGATGCGAAGGTTGATGTCCTTCGACACCAGCGTGACCTTGGCGTCCGGGTGCTGCTGCTGCAACGCGAGCGTCTGCGAGAGGATCGCGTTGTCGGCGCCGTGACCGGGCAGGGTGGCGGGCAGCCCGCTCGCGAGCAGCTTCGTCTGGAAGAACAGCCGCCCGCTCGGCGGTTTCTTGCCGGTCGGCGCGTACTGCGCCGAGGGCAGCTCGAGGCCCCGATCGATGTGCGGCTTGTCGGCGTTGGCCATCAGCTCGTCGAGGAAGCGGCTCACCTGCCGCACGTTGCGTGCGGACTCGGACACGCCCTTCTTGCCGGCGTCGAGTTCCTCGAGCACCGTCATCGGGATGAAGATGTCGTGTTCCTCGAACCGGAAGATGGCCGAGGGGTCGTGCATCATGACGTTGGTGTCGAGGACGAAGATTCTGCGAGGCTCGGCTTGCTTCCTGCGGGTGGCCAAGGCGTGCTCCGATGGTGGGCGAGGATGGAGGAACGGTCGGAACGGACGGGCGCCGTCCGCTCAGAGTCCGGCCGCGGCCGCGAGCACTTCTTCGGCGTGGCCGGGCACCTTGACCTTGCGCCACTCGCGCCGCAGGACGCCCTTGCCGTCGATCAGGAAGGTACTGCGCTCGACGCCCATGTACTTCCTCCCGTACATGCTCTTCTCCTTCCACACGTCGAAGAGCTGGCAGGCGACCTTGTCCTCGTCGCTCAGCAGTTCGAACGGAAATCCGTACTTCTGCTTGAACTTCTCGTGCGAGGCGACGCTGTCGGGCGAGACGCCGACGATCGCCACGCCGGCCTTGCGGAACTTCGGATAGAGATCCCGGAACGCTTCGCCCTCGCTGGTGCAGCCGGAGGTCGCATCCTTCGGGTAGAAATAGACGACGAGGCCCTTGCCGGCCGCGTCGGCGAGCTTCCACTGGCTGCCGCCCGTGGCGGGCAGGGCAAAGGCAGGGACCTTGCGGTCCAGGGCAACGGTCTTGTCGGCCATGGAATCGGTGTCTTCAGTTCTTGAGGGGTTCGAGAATGGCGTCCAGGTTCATGTGATCGCAGAGATCCATGAACTCCTCGCGCAGCGCCGCGATGTGGACCCTCGTCGGCACGTGCACGACCAGGTAGACGGAGAACATCGACGCGCCGGTGTGCGCAGCGTTGTAGGTTCGCGTCGTGATGTCGCCGATGTCGATGCCGCGCGAGGAGAAGAATCCCGACAGCGCATTCAGCACGCCCGGCTGGTCGAGGCAGACGACGTCCGCCGTGTACGTGACCATGTCGGTGCGCGGCGGACGCTGCTCCGTGCGACGCACGGTGATGGTGAGGCCCGACGATTCGCCGAGCTTCGTGAGTTCGGTCTCCAGCTTGGCCAGGGTGTGCCAGTTGCCCGCCACGAGCAGCAGCATCGCGAACTCGTTGCCCAGCGCGGTCATGCGGCTTTCGAGGACGTTGCCGCCGCAGTCGACCACCACCCGGGTCAGGTCGAACACCAGTCCGGTGCGGTCGTTGCCGATGGCGCAAATCGCGATCAGTTGCTTCATGGGTCGTCGAACTCAGTTTAGCGGCGCGGGCCCTGCGCGGATACCGCGATTGTGCCTTGCTTCGCTGCTCGACGCTTCAGTAGCATGAGCGGTCGTCCGCGCGAGGTTCAGAACATGTTCAAGGGGAGCATCCCGGCGCTCGTCACTCCCATGCGCGCGGACGGTGCCGTCGATTACACAGCGTGGGACACGCTCCTCGACTGGCACGTCGCTGAAGGCACCGACGGCATCGTCGTCGGCGGGACGACCGGCGAGTCGCCGACGCTCGAGTTCGACGAACTCGCGGAACTCGTGCGGCGCGCCCGGGACCGCATCGGCGAGCGCATTCCCATCATCGCCGGGAGCGGAACCAACTCGACGACGAAGAGCGTGGAACTGTCACGCGCCATGGAGGCGGCGGGCGCCGACGCATTGCTCGCGGTCACGCCGTACTACAACCGGCCCACGCAGGAGGGCTTGTTCCGGCACTTCAGCGCCATCGCCGACGCGGTGGCCGTGCCGGTGCTGCTCTACAACGTGCCGGGGCGCACGGCCTGCGACCTGTTGCCCGAGACGGTCGTGCGGCTGTCCAAGCACCCCCGGATCGCCGGCATCAAGGAGGCGACGGGCGACCTGTCACGTGCGG
>DASUYI010000162.1:0-4201 GCA_036377475.1 Steroidobacteraceae bacterium
GACGGGCCGCAAGGGCGCCCTCACGGCGTATTACCCGGAGGAAACCCGCGCCGACTACGCGGCCGGGAATCGCGGCAAGCACGTCCTGACGCAGCGACCGGACGGCCGGCCGCAGTGCGTGGCGTGCAACATGTGCGCCACTGTTTGCCCGGCGCAGGTGATCGAGATCGACGCGGCGTTCGACCCGGACGATCCGACGCACCCGAAGTACCCGTCACGGTTCGAGATCGACTATTCGCGCTGCATCTTCTGCGGCATGTGCGTCGAAGCCTGCCCCGAGGACGCGATCCGGATGGTGAAGGAAATCCCCGACCTGCCCCGGATGGATCGCGGCCGCATGTGGCTCGGCCGGGAGGAGTTGCTCAACTGGCAGCCGCAGTCCGACGTGGCGAAGCCCTACCCCGCCGGACCGGCCGCGGACGGCCTCAGGAGCGAAGGCACATGAGCATCGACACGGTGCTCCTGTACTTCTTCGTCGTCGCCGCGCTCGCCGGCGGCGTGCTCATGCTCGTCGCCCAGCATCCGATGCGAGTCGCGCTCGCCCTGATCGCGGTGATGCTGTCGCTCGCCGGCGTCTACGCGATGCTCGGCGTGCATGCCGTCGCGGTCTTCCAGGTCCTGATCTACGTCGGCGCCGTCATGGTGTTCATGGTGTACGTGATCATGCTGCTCGACGTGCGTGACCCGTCCTTCGTCGTGCGCTACGGCCGTTTGCTGCTGCCAGGCGTGGCGCTCGGCACGCTGCTGGCGACCGTCCTCGGGCTGGGCATGGCGCAAATGCGGGTGACTCCTGCCGCGGCCGGCGTCGAGACGCCGTCGTACCTGGTCCGGCCGTTTTCGCAGGAATTCCTGCAGCAGTACTGGCTGCATTTCGAACTCACGAGCGTACTGCTGGTCGCCGCAGTGGTTGCCGCAATCGCAGTGATCAAGAGCGGCAGGAGGCAGGATGGCTGACCTGCAGGTCCTGCTCTGGCTCAGCTTCGTGCTGTTCGGGATCGGCCTCGTCGGCGTCATGGTCCGGCGCAATGCGCTGGTCATGCTGATGTGCATGGAACTCATGCTGAACGCCGTCATCCTCGCGCTGGTCGTGTTCTCGCTGCGCACCGCGACGCTGTCCGGCACCGTCCTCGTGTTCCTGATCTTCGTGGTGGCCGCGGCCGAGATCGCGATCGCGATCCCCATCGTGCTGATGCTGTCACGCCAGAAGCGCTCCCTCGACGTCGAGGGTTACGACAGCCTCAAGGGATGACGCCACGATGAACCTGCTCACCGTCATCGTGCTGCTGCCGCTCGCCGGATTCGTGCTGAACGGGTTGCTGGGTCGCAGGCTCGGGCCCACGTTCGTCTCGGTCGTGGGCTGCGGACTGCCGATCCTGGCGTTCCTCGCGACGCTCGAGGCATTTTCGACGCTGCAACTGACGGGACCCGACGCCGCGCTGATCGAGCACGCGTATCAGTGGGCCGCGGTCGGCGATCGCACTTTCGACGTCGCCTTCTACTTCGACCGCCTGAGCGCGGTGATGACGCTGATCGTCACCGGCGTCGGGTCATTGATCCACGTCTATTCGACCGGCTACATGAAGGGCGACGCGAGCTATGCGCGCTATTTCGCGTACCTCAACCTGTTCCTGTTCTTCATGCTCACACTGGTGCTCGGGCGCTCGCTGCTCGTGTGCTTCGTCGGCTGGGAAGGCGTCGGTCTCGCCTCCTACCTGTTGATCGGATTCTGGTTCGAGGACCCCGCCAAGGCCGCCGCGGGCAAGAAGGCGTTCATCACCAACCGCATCGGCGACGCGGGCTTCCTGCTCGGCCTGTTCCTGCTGTACCACGTGCTGGGCACGCTGAACATGGACGAGATCAACGCGGCCTTCGGCGGTCCGGTGGCGCCCGCGGTCTCGGCCAGCCTCGTAGGCGTACTGCTCTTCATCGGCGCCACGGGCAAGTCGGCGCAGATTCCGCTGCACGTGTGGCTGCCCGAC
This sequence comes from Steroidobacteraceae bacterium, assembly GCA_036377475.1. Lineage (GTDB taxonomy): Bacteria > Pseudomonadota > Gammaproteobacteria > Steroidobacterales > Steroidobacteraceae > RPQJ01. The sequence goes on from DASUYI010000162.1 coordinate 1,980, forward strand.
GCGATGGCCGGCCCCACCCCCGTCTCGGCGCTGATCCACGCGGCGACGATGGTGACCGCCGGCGTCTACCTCGTCGCACGTATGCACGGCATCTACGAGCACGCGCCGCTGGCCTCCCAGGTCGTCGCAGTGATCGGCGTCATGACGGCGTTCTTCGCCGCGACGATCGCGCTCGTGCAGACCGACATCAAGAAGGTGCTGGCGTATTCGACCGTCTCGCAACTCGGCCTGATGTTCGTCGCCCTCGGCGTCGGGGCCTACGGTGTGGCGGTCTTCCACGTCTACACGCACGCGTTCTTCAAGGCCTGCCTGTTCCTCGGCGCGGGCAGCGTCATCCACGCGCTCGGCGGCGAACAGGACATCCGCAAGATGGGCGGTCTCGCGCGCCGGATCCCGGTCACGTTCGTCACCTTCGCGATCGCGACCGCGGCGATCGCCGGCATCCCGCCGCTCGCAGGCTTCTTCTCGAAGGACGAGATCCTCTGGTTCGCATTCGCGAGCGGGTACGGCGGCTCGACGCTGCTGTGGGTGGTCGGCTCCGCCACGGCGCTGATGACGTCGTTCTACATGTTCCGGCTGCTGTGGCTCACGTTCCTGACGCCCTCGCGCATGACCCACGAAGTCGAGCATCACGTGCACGAGTCCCCGTGGTCGATGACTGGCGTGCTGGTCGTCCTGGCGTTCCTCTCGGCAGTCGGCGGGTTCGTCCACGTGCCGGAATTCCTCGAGCCGGTGCTGCCGCTCGCTACGGCGCGGGAATCGCTCGAGCATTACGAGCACACGCTGGTCTACGTCGCCGTCGCCGTGGCGGTCGCGGGTTTCCTCGCCGCGACGTGGCTGTACCGCGGCGGCCTGGCGAAGGGCGACGCGCTGGCCGCCCGCTTCCCGCGTCTGCACCGGGTGCTCGGCGGCAAGTACTTCATCGACGAACTCTACGACGCGGTGCTCGGCCGTCCGCTGCACTGGGTGTCGGACCGCGTCTTCCTGCGCGCCGGCGACCGGTTCGTCATCGACGGCACGCTGCACGGGCTTGCGGCGACGACCCGTCGGGTCGCGGGCCGACTGGGCAGTATCGAAACGGGGCAGCTGCAGTGGTACGTGGCGATGGCCGTCCTCGGCATCGTCGGCTGCCTGGCCTGGGTGTGGCGTCATGTCTGAGCCGATGCTCCTGAACCTGCTGTTGTGGCTGCCGGTCGGCGGCATCGTGGCCCTGGGCTTCGTGTCGAAGGGTCGCGACCCCCTCGTGCGCAGCATCACGTTCGGCTGCATGCTGCTGCAGTTCGTGATCGCGGCCGTGCTCTACCAGCGCTTCGACGGCCTGGAGCGCGGACTGCAGTTCGCCACCGACGTGCCGTGGATCGCCTCGTGGGGCGTCAGCTATCGGATCGGCCTCGACGGCCTGAACGTGCTGCTCGTGGCGCTCACCGCGTTCCTCGGGCCGCTGGTCGTCATGGGCGCCTGGACGGCCGTGCAGAAGGACGTGAAGCTGTTCCACGCGATGGTGCTCTTCATCCAGTTCACGATGCTGGGCACGTTCGTGGCGCAGGACCTGTTCCTGTTCTACGTCTTCTGGGAAGCGATGCTGATCCCGATGTTCCTGATCATCGGGCTCTGGGGCGGCGCAAGGCGCGTCTACGCGACCCTCAAGTTCGTGCTGTACACGGCGTTCGGCAGCATCCTGATGCTCGCGGCGCTGATCTACCTGGTGCTCGCCACGCAGGACGGGAACGGGCTGACCTTCGACCTGCGGCACCTGAGCGGCGCGAGCCTGCCGTTCACTGCCCAGGTGTGGCTGCTCGCGGCGTTCTCGCTGTCGTTCGCGATCAAGGTCCCGATGTTCCCGCTGCACACCTGGCTCCCCGACGCGCACGTCGAGGCGCCGACGACGGGCTCGGTGATCCTGGCCGGCGTGCTGCTCAAGATGGGCACGTACGGCTTCATGAAGCTCGGCTTCCCGCTCTTCCCGGACGCCGCCCGGGCCATGATGCCGGTGATCATGACGCTCGCCGTGATAAGCATCGTCTACGGTGCATGCCTTGCGCTGGTGCAGGACGACATCAAGAAGATCATCGCCTACTCCTCGATCAGCCACCTGGGCTACGTGATGCTGGGTCTCGCGAGCCTCGACCTGATCGGTATCCAGGGCGCGATCCTGCAGATGGTCAGCCACGGGCTCGTCGCCGGCGGCCTGTTCCTCATGGTCGGCATGATCTACGAGCGCT
>DASUYI010000163.1:0-5588 GCA_036377475.1 Steroidobacteraceae bacterium
CGCAGCACTCGAGTTATGGACGCCGGCAGGTTTGCCGAAAGCGGCGTCGTAGCACTGGAGGCGCGCAGGGTCGTCCACGACCGATGCACAGCGATGCGTACCCTCGGCCGCCAACGCCGGCGTCCCCGCGAGCGAGAGGCCGATCAGCACGAACCGGCGGACGGAAATGGTCCTGGTCATCTGGAAACTTCTCCCACACATCCGGGTCCCGGAGCCCGGGCGGCGGCGACTATACCAGCGCCGCCGGGCACCCCGTGTTGTGTATCCTGCGCGCTCCCGGCGGCGTGCCCGCCGACTCGTTCATCCATCAGCCCTCCCTGGTGTCGTTACCGTGTTCCTGAGTCCGGATCTCTCGGCCGCTGCGACGGCCTTCAACGAAAAGCGCCTCGATGATGTACCCGAATTGCTCGAGCGCGCCGTAAAGGTGACCGGTGGCGACGCCGCCCACTGGCAAGGCGTCATGAACCTGGCGACGAAGATCGGGGACGACGACCTGGCACTGGTGGCGGCCACGAAGTGGCGCGCCGCGGCGCCCAAGGACCCGGGCGCCCACGCGGCACAGATGTATCTGCTCGGCGAGACCGGCGCCGTCCGCAACGCGCTCGCCATCGCGCGCAAGCTCGAATCCGATCACCCCACCGACGCACGCTGGCCGCTCACGGCGGGCACGCACCTCGTGCGGATCGGCCGCGAGGCCGAAGCCGTGGCCGCGCTGCACCGGGCGGTACGTCGCGCACCGAACTCGCCGATCGCCTGGGAAATCCTCGCGGGCCTCAAGACGTTCACGACGGACGATCCCGACCTCCGCGCGCTCGAACAGGCAGCAGCGAGCGTCCGCGACCCCGCGCAAGCCGCGTCGTTCGCGTACGCGCTCGGCAAGGCCTGCGACGACCTCGGCGACTTCGACCGTGCGTTCGGGTATTTCGAGCGTGGCGCCGCGATGATGCTGCAGGGCCGCCCGCCGCGCATGGACGGCTTCTTCGCGCAGATCGCCGAGGCGCGCGCCGCGTTCCCCCTGTCGCGTCTCAGCGCCGCGACCGCGACGCAGCGGACCGAGCGCCCGATCCTCGTGATCGGCGTGCCTCGTTCGGGCACGACGCTGCTCGAGCGAATCCTCGCCACGAGCCCGGCGGTCACGTCGGGAGGCGAGCTGAAGATGCTGCGGCTCGCGTGCCTCGGTTTCACGCCGCCCTCTCCCGCCCGCGTCGATGCGTTCGTCGCGCGCCGCGGCGGCGAGCGCGAGGCCTGGGACCACGTTGGCGAAAACTACGTTGCCCGGCTCGGCGCCCGCTTCGCCAAGGCGGACCACGTCGTCGACAAGGGCCTCGTCAACTACCTCTACGTGGGCGCGCTCGCGCAGGCGCTGCCGCACGCGAAGATCATCCACGTGCGCCGCAACCCGTTCGACGTCGCCTGGTCGTGCTTCCGGCACCGCTTCCACGACGGGCTGGCCTGGAGCTACAACTTCGAGTCGATCGCCGCGTTCCTGCGCGGCTACGCCGAGATGTGCCAGCACTGGAAGGAGACGCTGCCGGATCGCATCCTGACGGTGGACTTCGAGCGTCTCGTGCTCGAATCGGATACCGAAACCCAGCGCATCTTCCAGTTCCTCGAACTCGAGCGCCCGGCCGACTGGCAGGCGTTCCACCAGAAGAGCGCCGCCGTGCTGACCTCGAGCCAGCTGCAGGTGCGCCGGCCGCTCAATGCGGAGGGCATCGGGGCCTGGAAGCGGTACGAGCGCCACCTCACGCCGATGGTCGAAGCGCTGGTCAGGTTCGGGCTGCTGCGCAAGCCCGAACCCGAGGTGCCCGCTTGAACGAAGCCCGTCGGCCGCATGCGGAGCTCGACCCGCTGCTCGACGAAGGCGTCAAGGCGCTCGAGACGCAGCCGCAGCTCGCCGCACAGAAGGCCCGGCAGATCCTTGCGGTCGCGCCTCGCCACCTGCGCGGCGCACTGCTGCTCGGCATCGCGCAACGCAAGCTCGGCGACCTCGCCGGGTCGATGCAGGTCTTGCAGGCGCTCGCTGCCGCGCGGCCCGAGTGGGCGCCCGCGCAGTACGAGCTCGGCGTGACGCTGGCGGCGGCGGCACGCCACCGCGACGCGCTCGCCGCACTGCACCGGGCCGTGCGGATAAGGCCGGACATCGGCGAGGCGTGGCGCCTGATCGCCGACCTGCTGCTGCTGCTCGGCGACCCGTCGAATGCAGACAGGGCCTACGCCAACCACGTCGCCGTCTCGACCGGCAATCCGAAGCTGCGCAAGCCGGCGGCCGCGCTGGTCGAGGACCGACTGGACGAGGCGCAGCAGCTGCTCGTCGCGCACCTCGACGCGGACCCGGACGACGCGCAGGCGATGCGCATGCTCGCGGAAGTGTTCGCACGAAGGGGGCAGCTCGAGGAATCCGAGCGCATGCTCGCGCGCTGCGTCGAGGTGGCTCCGGGCCTGCTGGCGGCGCGCTACAACCGCGCGGCGGTGCTCAAGAACCTCGGCCGGCCAACCGAGGCGCTCGCCGAGCTCGACGTGCTGCTCGAGGCCGAGCCGCGCAGCGCGACGTACCTGAACCTGCGCGCGAACGCGCTCACCAGCATCGGTGAGTACGATCGGGCGATCGCGGACTTCGCGACGGTGCTCGCAGACTACCCGCTCAACGCCAAGATCTGGCTCGCGTACGGCCACTCGCTGCGCACTGCCGGACGGCCCGACGAGTGCATCGCCGCCTATCGCCGCAGTCTCGAACTCGCGCCTTCGCTCGGCGAGGCGTACTGGAGTCTTGCCAACCTGAAGACGTTCCGCTTCGGCGATGACGACATCGCCGCGATGCGCATGCAGCTTGCGAGGGACGACCTCGGCGTGGAGGACCGCGTGCATTTCCAGTTCGCGCTCGGCAAGGCGTTCGAGGACCTCAAGCAGTACGCGCCCTCGTTCGAGCATTATTCGGCCGGCAATGCCGTGCGCCGCGCGAACCTGCGCTACGACGCGGACGACACGCATCGTTTCGTCGAGCGCAGCAAGACGGTATTCACGCGCGAGCTCTTCGAAGCGCTGGCCGACCAGGGCTGTGGGGACGACGCGCCGATTTTCGTGATCGGCATGCCGCGCTCCGGGTCCACGCTCGTCGAGCAGATCCTTTCGAGCCACTCGCGCGTCGAAGGGACGATGGAATTGCAGGACATGGCGCAGGTCGCCCGGTCCATGGTCGACGACCCGGCCAACCAGCCGCGCCGGCTGTTTCCGGAGGTCGTGCAGGGCGCCGACCCGGCGACGCTGCGTCGTCTAGGCGAGCGTTACATCGAGCGCACGCGGATTCATCGCAAGACCGCGGCGCCGAACTTCATCGACAAGATGCCGAACAACTGGATGCACGCCGGTCTGATCCACCTCGTGCTCCCGAATGCAAAGATCATCGACACGCGGCGCTATCCGATGAGCTGCTGCTTTTCGAACTTCAAGCAGTTGTACGCACGCGGTCACGCGTTCGCCTACTCGCTCGAGGACACGGCGCGCTATTACCTCGATTACGTCGACCTGATTGCGCACTTCGAGGAGGTACTGCCGGGGCGCGTGCACCGCGTGGTCTACGAGCACATGGTCGAGGACACGGAGGCGGAGGTGCGTCGGCTGCTCGACTACTGCGGACTGCCGTTCGAAGACGCCTGCCTGCGCTTCTACGAGACCGAGCGCGCGGTCCGCACCCCGAGTTCCGAGCAGGTGCGCCAGCCGATCTTCCGCGAAGGCATCGAACAGTGGAAGAACTACGAGCCCTGGCTCGCGCCGCTCGCGAACACGCTCGGTCCAGCGCTGGACACGTATCCAGACCCGCCGTTGCACGATCAGTCAGGCGCGTAGCCGAACTTCTCGACCCACGGTGCGAGCGCCGGCAGCACGGGTTCGAGCTGCGCGCGGTATGCCAGCCACTGCCCGGACCCGTCGAACAGCCCGCGGCGCACCTGCGACGCGCTCGGCGTGCTGATCTCCCGCGCCGCAGCCGTACGTGCGAACTGACGCACGGCGTCGGTCCACTCAGCGCCGACGAACTGCGCGAGCGCGCGCGTCCGCTCGTCGAAACTGGCGACCAGGCTTTCGTACTCCACCACGTGCACCGGCAGGCCCAGTGCCGCAAGGTGACGTTCCGTGAGACGCATGGCGGCGTCGTAATGCCGGGCGATGCCCTCGATGCTGGTGAGCTGGTAGGTGAGCGCGTTGGCGACGAAGTTCCGTCGGTAGCAACTCAGCACGACGTCACGCGGATCGCGCCGGCAGAACACGACCCGCGCCTGCGGGAACAGCCGGGCAATCATGGGCAGCTTGATGCCGTAGAGCGGCGACATGTCGACGAAGACCTTTCCGTCCACGTCGGGGACGGCTTCGCGCACGCGTGTCCAGTAGGCGGTGCGAGCCTGATCGGCACGTGCCTCGTCGAGCGGCTCCAGGTGCGCGAGTGACGCTTCGTCCTTGAGGAAGGCCAGATCGGCCGCCGCGAGCGTCGCCCCTTCCTCGAGCACGCGCACCTCGGGCAGCGACGCCAGGATCGTCTCGACCAGCGTGACGCCCGAGCGCAGGTAACCCAGCAGGAAGACGTGCTCGCGTGCGGGGGAGCCGGTACTCGCCAGCGCCTGCCTGCGCCACGCGTCCGCCGGTTGCCGCTCGAACCACTCGGCCAGGCGCTCGATGAACCCGAGGTGACTCTCCACGGGCCCGCCCGGGCCGAATCGACGCGCATGGCGACGCGCGAACGTCTGCTTCATCCGGCCATAAAGTTCGAACGCCTGCCCGGCGCGACCGAGGCCGTGCAACGCGTCCGCCAGCATGTGGGTGGCGATCTGTCGCTGGCGCACATTGAGTGCCGCACCTGCGAGCAGCGGCTCGAGACGCGCGCGGGCCGACTCCAGGTCGCCGCCATCGATCTCGACGCGCGCGAGCGCGAGTGTCGCGACCGCATGGCCGGGCTCGAGCTGCAGTGCCTCGGCAGCGAGCGCGGTCGCCGCGTCCGCCTGGCCGACGCGCGCTTCCATGAACGCGAGGTCGGCGCGTGGGTCGGGATCGTGCGGCGCGAGTTCGGCCGCGCGTCGGAACGCGGCACGCGCGTCGGTCGTCCGGCCTTCGCCCGCACACGCGGCGGCGAGCGCATTCCAGGCATCGACGCTCGCAGGTGCGAGTGCTGTCGCGTTCGTCAACGCGTCGATCGCCTCCGCGCCGCGGTCCTCGGTCAGCAGCAGCCGTCCGATGTCGATCACGATGGCTGCGTCGCGGGGTGCGAGCTTGAGCGCGCGATTGAGCAGTTCACCCGCCGCGTCGAGGCGTCCCGCGTTGCGCAGCGCCTCCGCGCGAATCCGCAACAGGGTCGGGTGCGCGAGCCGTTCCTTCGCGGCGGCCTCCGCGTAACGGACCGCGGCAGGCAGGTCACCATCGGCGCGTGCCCGCGTGGCCTTCGCCACCAGCGACAGAAGACGGCTCGAACGTTCGTCGTGCATCGGTTCGGATCGGCAGCGGTGCCGGACTGGAGGCGTCGAAGACGGGGCCGGAATTGTAGCAACGGACCGCAGCGGAGCGGTCGGTCGTCATGTCCGGTCGGATTCGGGGATGCGCGA
>DASUYI010000164.1:0-2281 GCA_036377475.1 Steroidobacteraceae bacterium
CGCCGCGCGCGCCGATCTCAAGCGCAAGGCCGACGCGATGCTCGACGCCGTGGGCCTCGGCGAGCACACGCACAAGCGCGCCGAGCAGCTCTCCGGCGGCCAGCGCCAGCGCGTCGCGATCGCGCGCGCCCTCGTGGGCGAGCCGGCCATGGTGCTCGCGGACGAGCCGACGGCCTCGCTCGACAAGGCCTCGGGCCGTGAAGTCGTCGATCGCATGCGGGCGCTTGCGCGCGAGCGCGGCACGACGATCCTGCTCGTCACCCACGACAACCGCATCCTCGACGTGGCCGACCGTATCCTGCACCTCGAGGACGGCCGGCTCACGACGTTCACCGACGCGGTGATCGCGAATACGCAGCAGATGATGCACCTGCTCGCGCAGAACAATGAACGAGAGGACCTCGAGCGTCTGGTCGACGGCATGGACGAGACCGAATTCCGCCGCACGCTGCAGGAGCTCACGCAGCAGGCGCAGCGTTTCCTCGAGGCGACCGCGCTCGCGAGCGACGAGGCCTACCAGAGCATGCTCGAGCGCTCGCTGCGGATCTTCACGCGTCGTGTGGGCGACCTGCTCGAGGCCGAACGGGCATCGCTGTTCCTGGTCGATCGCGAGCGACAGCAACTGGTGTTGCGCGTCGCGCAGGACATGCCGGCGGGAGACTACGTGCGCATACCGCTGGCGAGCGGCATTGCCGGCGCCGCCGCGGTCTCCGGCGAGGCCGTGCGCGTCGACGACGCCTACGCCGACCCGCGGTTCAACCAGGCCGTCGACGCGGAAACCGGATTTCGCACGCGCTCGGTGCTGTGCCTGCCGCTGCACGACCGCAATGGCCGGGTCTTCGCGGTGACGCAGTTGCTCAATCGGCGGGACGGTCGCCCGTTCGACGAGCCCGCTGCGCGGCGTTACGCCGAGTTCGCTTCGTCGTTGTCGGTGCTGCTAGAGTCGCTCGCACGCATCGACGCAGGCGAGAGGAGGGTGTCGTAGTGACCGGATCGCCCGAAGCCGCGGTGCGGTTGCTGCACGTCACCGACCCGCACCTCTTCGGCGACGAGTCGAAGACGATCTATGGCGTCCAGACCGCCGCATCGTTGCGGAAGGTGCTGGAGGAGGCCTTCGCGCCGGGGGCTCCGCGACCGCGAGCCGTGCTAGCGACCGGCGACATCGCCGACGATCACACGGCCGCCGCATACGCGAACTTCCGCCGTGCGCTCGAGCCGTACGGTCTGCCGGTGTTCTGCCTGCCCGGCAACCACGACGAGCCGGCATTGATGCCGGCGCTGGTCGGTCGCGCGGGTTTCCAGTATGGCGGCAGCGCCGAGCTTGGCGCGTGGGGTGCCGTGTTCCTCGACACCCACGTGCCCGGCCGGCCCGAGGGTCACCTGGGGCCGGCCGAGCTCGACCGCCTCGACCGTGAACTGCGGCGGATGCGCGACCGGCCCGTCATGATCTGCCTGCATCACCCGCCGTTGCCGGTCGGCAGTGCATGGCTCGATGCCGTGGGGCTCACGAATGCGGACGAGGTCCTGTCCGTCGTCGGCCTGCACCCGTCCGTACGCCTGGTGCTCGGCGGGCACGTGCACCAGGAATTCGAGCAACGAAGGGGCGGCGTGCTCGTGCTCGCCACGCCCTCGACCTGCGCGCAGTTCACGCCGGGTACCGCAACCTGCGTGATGGACATGAAGCCGCCCGGATATCGGTGGCTGGAGCTGCTGCCGGACGGGACGTTACGTACCGAGGTCCGGTGGCTGCAGGACTGGGCCGTCACCGAGCGGCCACCGGATGATCGCTTCTGACCGACGGCCGCGGCCTGAGAGACGAGGATCGCACGATGACGAAACCCCGATTTCCATTCCCGCTGCTCGACGCGCCCGAGGCGCTCGCGAACTGCAACGGCTGGAGCGAAGAGGTCTATCGCGACTTGATCGCGTTGCAGCAAGGGTCGCTCAGCCACGAGGCGCTCGACCAGAAATACCTGTACCGCAAGGCGATCCTCACGCTCGACTTCACCGGGTTCACGCTGCAGGCGATGAACGGGCGGCAGGCGCACGCCCTGCTGCGGATCCTCGACGCACAGCGGGTGTGCGTACCGGTGCTCCACGAGCACGACGCGACGCTCGTGCGTGCATTCGCGGACGACCTCGTCGGCCTGTTCGACGAGCCCGGTCAGGCGCTCGACGCAGCGTTCGAGATCCACCGGCGGATCGCGCTGTTCAACCATTCGACCCACGCGTCGGAAAAGCCCGCGCAGGCCTGCATCGGCATCGGTTATGGCGACGTCTA
>DASUYI010000165.1:0-6617 GCA_036377475.1 Steroidobacteraceae bacterium
CCGATGTAGAAATAGATCGACGGAATGAAGATCCAGAACAGATACGTCGCGAGTGTGAGGTTGCGCGTCCAGTAGATCACGAACGAGACGATCGTTGCGACCAGAACCCCCCAGCCCATCATGCGCACGATCCGGCGTGGATCGCGCATCGACGGCTGCGCGAGCCACCAGCCCGTAAGCAGCGTCGCGAGCCCGCCGCCGATCAGGTGGATCGGTCCGGTGATCGCGCCCGCCTCGCCCGGCGTCAGCGCGTAGTTGCGGATCAGGAACGTCGGCGTCCACCACATGAGGCCCCAGCCCCAGAGCGCGGTGACCGCGCTGCCGACCATCACGTGCACGGCGGCGCGCTGCGTCCAAAGATAACGCATGCTGACCAGGAACGACGCGCCCTCGTGGTCGCCGCCCTTGTCGTCCAATCGACCGCGACGGGGCTCCTGGACGGTCAGGAATATCAGCAAGCCGACCACGATGCCGGGGATGCCGAGCGCGAGGAACACCGTGCGCCAGTCATAGGCGTCGTTGATCATGCCGGCGATGTCGGCCCCGATCCAGGCGCCGATCGGCGCGCCCAGCGCGAACACGGTGAGCGCCATGGGACGACGGGCGGCCGGGAAATAGTCGGAGATGATCGAATTCGCGCCCGGCGTGCCGCCGGCCTCTCCGATCCCGACGCCGATGCGTCCGAGCAGCAGCTGGCCGTACGTTTTCGCGGTCCCGCAGAACGCCGTCATCGCCGACCACGCGATGATGGACCAGGCGATGATGTTGCGCCGATTGCCGCGGTCGATCAGCCACGACAGCGGGAACCCCATGACTACGTAGAACAGCGCGAGCGCGACGCCCGTCAGGAACGCGATGCCGGAGTCCGTGAGCTGGAGCTCGAGCCGGATCGGTTCGAGCACCGTCGAGATCACGTAACGGTCCGCGATGCTGAGCGTGTAGACGAGCACCATCACGACGAGCACGTACCAGCGTTTCGCGATCGAGGACGCGGCTTCCTTGCCCTGGTCGTCCACGACTCCCGCGTCGATGACCGTCGTCGTCGTCTGGTTCGTCGGCGGCGTAGTCACGGCCATCAACGTTCCCCCCGCCTGCTGCTGCTGCTGCTGTTGGACTCGCTGCCTGCGTGCTGGACAACAAAGCGCTGGCTCGACGTGACGAGCACTTGCGGTCGCGCTGGCCGGTCGACGTTCTTGTGATGCCATGCGACTCGATCGGCTCTTACCTTGTAACCAAAAATCGCGGGCCTTGCCAGCGCGCACGCGCCGGGGTGCCGTCCAACTAGAATCGCCTTTCGGATTCGCGGATATATTTTGCTTGCTGCAGGCTGGCGGCGACCCGTAGGGTGCGAGCGGACCAGACCCCGACAGCAGACAGGCGGCTCGCGTGCTCGTGGACAACACTCGCATCGGCTTCATCGGCCTCGGCAACGTCGGGGGCGCCCTGGCGGGAAACCTGCTGCGACAGCGCATGAACCTGATGGTGCGCGACATCGACGAGGACACCGTCGCCGGGTTCGTCCGGCTCGGCGCCCGTCGCGGGGAATCGCCACGGGCCATGGCCGAGGCCTGCGACGTCGTGATCACCTGCCTGCCGTCCCCGGCGATTTCGGCGCAGGTGGTCGAGGGACCGGCCGGGTTGCTCGAAGGGCTCGCGGCCGGCAAGACCTGGCTCGAGATGAGTACGACCGACGCCGTCGAGATCCAGCGGCTTGCATCCAAAGTCGAAGCCAAGGGGGCGACGGCGATGGACTGTCCGGTGTCGGGCGGTTGTCATCGCGCGGCCACGGGGAACATCTCCATCTTCGCCGGTGGCGACCGCCCGGCATTCGAACGCGCGCTTCCCCTGCTGTCACTGCTCGGTCACCGGATCCTGCACACCGGTCCGGTCGGTTCGGCCTCGAAGCTCAAGGTGCTGACGAACTATCTCTGCACCGTGCACCTCGTTGCGCTTGCCGAGGCCCTCACGACGGCGAAGGTCCTGGGTCTCGACCTGAACACGGCGTACGAGGCCATTCGGATCTCCTCGGGCAACTCGTTCGTCCACGAGACGGAATCACAGGTGATCCTGAACGGCAGCCGCGACATCGGCTTCACGATGGACCTGGTGATCAAGGACGTCGGGCTCTTCGACGAGCTTGCCCGGCAGCACCACGTGCCACTGGAGTTGTCGCCGCTCGTGCTCCAGATCTTCGAAGACGCGGCCAGACGCTACGGCCCGCGAGAGCACTCGCCGAGCGTCATCCGGCGGTACGAGGAGTCCTGCGGCGTCGAGGTACTCGGCCGCGGTTTTCCGGCTCGGCTGGTCGACGACGAGCCGAAGGCGGCAGGGGTAGAGGTCGTGCCGAGAGGATAGTGACCGGTGGCTAGTGGCTAGTGTCTGGCAGAAGGCCGCAGCGCGCCGCTCGTTCTTGCCAGCCACCAGCCCCTGGCCACTATCTGAAAATCACCGTCCGGTTTCCGTTCAGAAACACCCGGTGCTCGATCGCGAGGCGCACGGCCCGGGACAGTGCACGGCGCTCGGAGTCGCGTCCCGCCGTGACGAGCATGTCCGCCGTGTAGCAGTGGTCCACGTGCTCGACGACCTGCTCGATGATCGGCCCTTCGTCGAGGTCCGCCGTGACGTAATGCGCCGTCGCGCCGATGACCTTGACGCCGCGGTCGTAGGCCTGGTGATACGGCTTCGCGCCCTTGAATCCCGGCAGGAACGAATGGTGGATGTTGATGGCGCGACCGCGCAGCTCGCCGCAGAGCCCGTCGGACAGGATCTGCATGTAGCGCGCGAGCACGACGAGGTCCGTATTGGTGGACTCGATGAGTTCACGCAGCCGGGCCTCCTGCCGAGGCTTGGTCTGCGTCGTGATCGGCAGGTGGAAGAATGGGATCCGGTGCTGGGCCGCAGTCGGCTGCAGCGTGACGTGGTTCGAGACGATGGCCGTGATGTCCATCTTCAGTTCGCCGATCCGGTGGCGGTACAGCAGGTCCTCGAGGCAGTGGTCGTAGTTCGAGACCATGATCAGCACGCGCGCACGGTCGTGCGAGTCGTGGATCCGCCACTCCATGTCCTCGGCCCGCGCGACCTCCTCGTATTCGCGCCGGAGCTGCGACAGGTCGACCCGCTCGCCGGTGACGCCACAGAACGTGACGCGGACGAAGAACCGCTGCGAGACCGTGTCGTCGAACTGCTGCATCTCGACGATGTAGAAGCGCCGCGTGGCGAGGAACGTGGTTACGCGCGCCGTGGTCCCCATGCGACTCGCGCAGGTCGCGGTCAGGATGTAGGTGTGATCGATGTCGAAGGTCATCTGGCCGGTGGCTCCGCGTCGCGTCCGAACGCGTGCGCGTCCGTTTCCAATGGCCGAAGATTGTCAGAATGCGACGATCCGGTGCAAGCTCGGCTCGCTGCGGCGCGTCGTGCGGATCCGGAGGTGCACGTCGGCATTGCCTCAGCGAAAATTGTGATTCTTGCCCTCCTCCTCGCACCCAACGCGCGGCAGCCAGGCCGGTCGGGAAAGTCCGCGTCGGATGTCGCATCGTGACAAGCCCACGTCGCCGCGACACCACACGCCGAGCGGCAGCAGACATACCATCGCAGGAGTCTCCGGAGCGGTCCGGGGCCGCGGCACGACCAGAAGAGGCCCGGGAGCGAAGTACCGATGACCGACGAAGCGACGACGGAGGCGTTCGACCTCGACAGCCTCAACGACGAGGAACTGGTCGAGCAGGTCCACGACGACCTCTACAACGGCCTGAAGGACGAGATCGTCGAGGCCACGCACATCTTCCTGCGTCGCGGCTGGGCACCCGACAGGGTGCTCAACGACGCACTCGTCGAAGGCATGCGGATCGTCGGCATCGACTTTCGCGACGGCATCCTGTTCGTCCCCGAGGTGCTGCTCGCCGCCAATGCGATGAAGGCCGGCATGGAAGTGCTGCGTCCACTGCTGGCGGAAACCGGAGCCGAGCCGATCGGCAAGGTCGTGATCGGCACGGTCAAAGGCGACATCCACGACATCGGCAAGAACCTCGTCTCGATGATGCTCGAGGGCGCCGGCTTCGAGGTCATCAACATCGGCATCAACAACCCGGTCGAGAAGTACCTGGCCGCACTCGAGGAGCACCAGCCCGACATTCTCGGCATGTCCGCGCTGCTCACGACCACGATGCCCTACATGAAGGTTGTGATCGACACGCTCAAGCAGAAGGGCCTGCGCGACAAGTACATCGTGCTCGTGGGCGGCGCACCGCTCAACGAGGAGTTCGCGCAGGCGATCGGCGCGGACGCCTACTGCCGCGACGCCGCGGTGGCGGTCGAAACGGCCAAGTCCCTCATCGCTGCGCGTCGCGCCGCGCTGCACTGAACGGCGGCCGTGAGCAGTGAGGCCCGCGTGCTCGTCCTTGCCTGCGGAGCGCTCGCCCGCGAAATCGTCGCGCTGAAGCGGATCAACGGCTGGGCAGCCGTCGACGTCCAGTGCCTGCCGCCGGAACTGCACAACCGTCCCGACCGCATACCCGAGGCCGTGCGCGTCGCGATCGCCACGGCGCGCGAGCGTTACGACGCCATCTTCGTCGCGTATGCCGACTGCGGCACCGGCGGACTGCTCGATCGCGTGCTCGCCGAGGAGCAGGTCGAGCGCCTGCCCGGCGCGCACTGCTACGAGTTCTTCGCGACCGGCCGGGAGTTTGCGGCGCTCGCCGACGAGGAACCCGGCACGTTCTACCTGACCGACTTTCTGGTGCGTCACTTCGAACGGCTCGTCGTGACCGGGCTCGGCATCGACCGCCATCCCGAGCTCGCGGCCGAGTACTTCAGGAATTACCGTCGAATCGTGTACCTCGTCCAGGCGCCCGACCCGGCACTGGCGCAGGCGGCGCGCGCCATCGCGCAGCGCTTCGGGCTGGACTACGTCGAACGCCAAAGCGGGTACGGCGAGCTCGAAACCGGCCTTCGGGCCTGGGTGGGTTCGCGCGCACCGGTCGCGAACAACGAACGCGTGCTGGAGCAGGCCTCATGGCGTCGCTGATCCTCATTTCGTGGCGCGACGTCCCCGCCCAGGTCATCGTCAAGCGCGGCCGCGAGGTCGCGAAGGTGCAGCTGTCGCACCGCTTCCAGGAGGCGGTCGATCGCGCCGCGATGCGCGCCGGCCGCGGCAGTTCCGACGCCTACCTCGAGGACTGGCGCCGCAGCCCGCCACGCCCCTGCGGCGACGACCTGCAGGCCGAAGCCGCGGCCGAGGCCGCGCGGATCGAGGCGAGCTTCAGCGACGACGACCTCGAGCGCCTGATCCGTGACAAGGGCATCGACGCGAGCAGGTCGCAGCCGGAGACCGCGGGTCGCGACGGAGCCGGCTGATGTACGCCGCGCGCCTCTGGTCGGTGCGGCACGCGCGGGGCCTGGCGCGCGTCTACACGGCGTTCGAGACCGCACTGGTGGCGCTGTCCCCGCTGCTGCGTCGCATCGGCTACCGCCGCCTCGAGCGACCGATGGCCGCGAGCGAGAGGGTGGTCAAGGGCGTCCTGTTCGACTGCCAGATGTGCGGGCGGTGCGTGTTGAGCTCGACTGGTCTCTCCTGCCCGATGAACTGCCCCAAGAACATCCGCAACGGCCCCTGTGGCGGCGTTCGCGACGACGGCCACTGCGAGGTCAAGCCGGAAATGCGGTGTGTCTGGGTCGAGGCCTGGAACGGCGCCGCACGGATCCCGGGCGGGCTGAACGCGATCCAGCAACTGCAGCCGCCCGTGGATCATCGGCTCAAGCGCCGTTCAGCCTGGCTGCGCGTGCTGCGTGAACGCGACGCGGCTTCTGGAAAGCCCGCATGAGGTTCGAGGACGAACCGGTCCCCGGCTATCCGCTGCCGATCCTGCCGGGCCACACCTCGCCGGGTCGCTTCGAGCGCGTGTTGCGGGCGGGCGCGTTCGCGGTCACGGCCGAGCTCGCCCCGCCGGACTCGGCGGACCCCGACGACGTCTACAAGCGCGTGCGCGTCTTCGACGGCTACGTCGACGCGATCAACGCGACCGACGGCAGCGGCGCCAACTGTCACATGTCCAGCATCGCGGTGTGCGCGCTGCTGACGCGCCTCGGGTATGCGCCGGTCATGCAGATTTCCTGCCGCGACAAGAACCGGATCGCGATCCAGGGCGACATCCTCGGCGGGGCCGCGATGGGTGTCTGCAACATGCTGTTCCTGACCGGAGACGGCGTGCAGGCGGGCGACCATCCCTGGGCCAAGCCGGTCTTCGACCTCGACTCGATCTCGCTGCTCGGCATCGCGCGCGGCCTGCGCGACGACCATCACTTCGAGAGCGGACGCCGCATTTCGTTCGCGCCGCGTGTTTTCTTCGGCGCCGCCGAGAATCCCACGGTGCCGCCGCTCGAATACCGCATGCAGCGGCTCGCCAAGAAGGTCGCCGCCGGCGCGCAGTTCGCACAGACGCAGTATTGCTTCGACATGCCGCTCTTCCGCGCCTTCATGGAGCGCGTGCGCGACCTCGGGCTGCACGAAAAGTGCTTCATCATGGCCGGCGTCGGCCCGCTCGCCTCGGCGCGCTCGGCCAAGTGGATCCGCGCCAACGTGCCGGGCATCCATATCCCCGACGCCATTATCGCGCGGCTCG
>DASUYI010000166.1:0-16659 GCA_036377475.1 Steroidobacteraceae bacterium
CGCGTGCCCCTCACAGTAGATTTCCACCATTGCCTGCAGGGTGCGCCATTCGCGCTTCAGGCGTCCCTGGTCGAGCCGGTTGTCCATGCGGGCAGCTTGCCAATTCACGTGGCGGCCGACGCTCCGCAATTTCCACGAGCGACGTAGCGCCGCTGCCCGGCGCACGGCGCCGCCGCGCGCATCCGAGGCGTCGTTCTGCAACAATGCGCGACCCCATGGCCGGCGCAGCGCCCACATCGAACCGTTCCGACTCGTCCCCGGCGGGGTTGGGCGCGGGCCTGGCCGCGGCCGTCTCGGCATTCACGATCTGGGGCGTGATGCCGCTGTACCTGAAGCCGCTGCAGGCGCTGAGCCCGCTCGAGATCATGGCGCACCGGATCGTCTGGTGCTGCCTGCTCGTGTTCGCGTGGCTCGCGCTTCGGGGCGAACTGCCGGCCGTGCGATCGGCGCTCGCCGATCGCAAGGTGCGGCTGCGCCTGATCGCATCCGCCACGCTCATCAGCCTGAACTGGCTCGTCTACGTCTGGGCGATCGGCAACGAGCACGTGATCGACTCGAGCCTCGGCTATTTCATCAACCCGCTGTTCAGCGTCGTGCTCGGCGTCATGGTGCTCGGCGAGCGGCTGAACCGCTCGCAGAAATTCGCCGTGGGACTCGCGGTGGCCGGCGTGCTGTACCTGGCCGTCATCGCGGGCCGGCCGCCGTGGATCGCGCTGGTGCTGGCGGCGAGTTTCGGGCTCTACGGGCTGATCCGGAAGATCGTCGTCGTGGACGCCGTGCCGGGCCTCGCGACCGAGACGCTGCTGCTGACCCCGTTCGCGCTCGTCTTCCTGTTTTGGCTCGAGGCCCGCGGCACGGCCGCGCTCGGCCACGCCGCGACGCACATCAACGTGCTGCTCGTCGGCAGCGGCCTCATCACGGCATTGCCGCTCGCGCTGTTCGCATACGGCGCGCGCCGGATTCCGCTCTCGACCGTGGGGCTCGTCCAGTACATCGGCCCCACGCTGCAGTTCCTGACCGGGGTGTGGGTCTTCCACGAGCCGTTCACGCGCGAGCGCGGCATCGGCTTCCTGTTCATCTGGGCCGCGCTCGCGATCTACGCGGCCGACGGGCTCTGGCGCAATCGCCGCCAGATGGCTGACTGGGGTCGTTGAGCGCGTCCGCGACTGGGCGCGGGTCGCGGTGCAACGTCCCGAACAACCAGTCCCCAAGCGGGTAACTGATGTTGAAGTTGCAGCGCGTCATCAGCCGCGGGTCGTGGTGCGCCTCGTGCAGGCGCTTCAGTCGTCCGACGAGCGGCCAGCGGGCGACCGCATACCGCGACGGCAGGTGGTATGCCAGATGCAGGAACTCGTAATTGAGGAAATAGGCGAGCGAGGTCGCCGCGAACAGCCACGCGACGTTCGCGGACGTGAGGAACGCGAGCAGCAACGCCGCCGGCAGCGCGAACGCCGCGATGAAGAACGTCATCAGCACCGGCGGGAACAGCACCGCACGGAGGTCGCGCAAGGTGTCGACCGGCATCGTCCGGGACGTGAAGAAGCGGTGGTGCTGGCGCGTGTGGCGCTCGTACACCAGGCCGAGGCCGCGCCGACGATGGTGCATCGGGCCGCGGTGGCCGAAATACTCCGCAAGGTTGACGTAGAGCGCCGTGAACGGCACCGCGAGCCATTCGAGCGGCCGGACCTGGTCGAGCTGCAGCAGGCACGCCGTCATGGCGACGGTGCCGAGCCCGAACGTGAACAGCAGGTGCAGTGCACCGCGATATCGCGCCGGCACGTGCACGCGTCGATACTCCTCGCGGAACGAGTGCACCTGCTCGCGCTCGGTCGACGCGTCCATTCGTTTTCCCTCAGGCCGCGATGAAGAACAGCGCCGCGCTGCAGCCGATGCCGACCGACCACGCGAGCGAACGCATGAGCGCCATGTCCACGAAGTAGAACAGCGTGTAGAAGAGACGGGCCACGACGAAGCCGATCGCGAGTTCATCGACGCGGGACGGTGCCGCTCCCGCAAGGTGCGCCACCACGACGCCGGCCGCGAACAGCGGGAACGCTTCGAAACCATTCGCCTGTGCCGCATTGGCCCGACGGCGAAACCCCGACTGGGCGGCGAGCCAGTCGCGCGGATTGCGGTTGTCGAAACGCTCGCCCCCGATCTTCGCGGCCAGCGTCGAGACGTACGGCAACAGGCCCGCGATCAGCACGCACCAGAACGCCATGGTCATGCGCATCCCCCTGGAACGGATGTTTCGTTCGAGCATACCGCACCCCGCGCCCGTGACGTCGTGTTCCCCGCCGAGCCGCAAGCGACTAGGCTGTCGACCAGGGACAGCCATGACCATCCGCATCCGCACGTCCTCCCGCGCCCGTCGCTTGCTCGACCATCACCGTCTGCGCGGTCGTGCCTACCCGACCATGCGCTACTGGGACCGCCTGTACCAGGAACTGACCGAAGAAGCGGAAAAGCGCGGCAAGACGCCTCCGCCACCGCCCCTGTGGCACGGCCTCGACCGGGACCCGACGGAGGAGGACCGCATGGAGCGACTCGACGAACAGGTCGTCTGGGCCGATCGCAACAACCTGCTCCACCGCGTGCAGATGTTCTTCGACGCGATGCCGTCGTCGGGCTGGAAGACACGCGAGGGTTGACCGGCGTGCGCATCGCCCGCCCGATCCTGCTCGTCACCACGCCACTCGGAGTGATCTTCGGCTTGCGCGAGGCGTGGCGCCTGGCGGGGCCCGGCATGGCCGTGCTGATGGCCGTGATGCTCACCGTTGTGGGGGCACTGGTCTGGTGGACCGTGCGGAGAATCCAGCAGGAACAGAAAGGGGATAGGGGATAGGGGATAGGGGATAGTGCAAGAAGTCGGCTGCGCCGCCGTGCGGCTGTGCCGGCTTCCGACTATCCCCTATCCCCTATCCCCTTCTATTCACCAGCCACAATCCGGCGAGGCAGAGCGCCACTCCCAGGCCGTTCAAGAGGCTGAGTTTTTCGCGGAACACCAACGCACCGAGCACGAGCAGCATCAGGGCCGCCGCCGACTGC
This sequence comes from Steroidobacteraceae bacterium, assembly GCA_036377475.1. GTDB lineage: Bacteria > Pseudomonadota > Gammaproteobacteria > Steroidobacterales > Steroidobacteraceae > RPQJ01. The sequence goes on from DASUYI010000166.1 coordinate 3,049, forward strand.
GTCACCAGGGCGCCGAGGCTGATGTCGTAGCCGCTGCGGTACAGGAACAGGAAGCCGAGATCGAGCGCGACGATCGCCGCGGCCAGCGCGGGCGCAGTCCAGTTCAAGGCGCGAACTTCCTGGCGCCATTCGAACGGACCGGGGCTCAACGCAAGCGCCAGCGCGAACAGCATCGTGACGCCGGCATAGGTCAGCAACAGTGACAGGAACGGGTTTACCCCGGCCGGCGTGAGCTTCAGGACGAGGTGATAGGCGACCGTCGCCGCGATCGCGACGCCGAGCCACGCGAGTTGCATGCGCTGCATCTTGCCACGCGTGCGCCCGTCACTGCTGGCCCCGGTTCCTCGGTTCCAGAAAATTGGGCGACAGTGAATGCCCAATGCCCGACGTAGGGGTGGTCCTACCTCATTCGGGAAGCGAAGCCTGCTTTTCGGACGTTGCCGTCGTGGGCAAGCTCTGTCCTACAGAAGGGAGACAACCATGCTCACGAAAATACCCGTAGTCGTCGTCGACGATCATCACGTCATCTGCGCCGGCCTGCGGAGCATCATCGACGCCCAGCCCGACATGCGCGTCGTGGCCGAGGCGACGACCGGCCGCAAGGCGCTGACCGCCATCCAGCAGCACTCGCCCAAGCTCGTGTTGCTCGACCTGCAGCTCGGGGGCGACATGTCGGGCCTCGACGTGCTGCGGTCACTGCAGACCCACCAGTCCACGACGCGTGTGCTGATGCTGAGCGCCTACTCCGAGGCGCAATACGGCCTGAACGTGCTTCGCGCCGGGGCAGCCGGGTTCATCGCCAAGGGCACCGAACCGGCGGAACTGCTGCGGGCCATGCGCATGGTCATCCGGGGCGGCCGGTACCTGGGCCCCGCGTTGGCGGAACAGCTCGTGGCGTCGGCCAGTGGTCAGGATCCGCAGGGTCCGCTCCACAGCCGGCTCTCGGCGCGCGAATTCCAGATCTTCTGCAAGCTGGCGCAGGGCGAATCGGTCTCGCAGGTCGCGGCCAAGATGTTCCTGAGCGTGAAGACCGTGAGCACCTATCGTCGGCGCGTGCTCGACAAGATGGCGATGAAGAACAACGCGGACCTGACGGCGTACGCGTTGCGCAACGAACTGATCCAGTAGCCCTGCGCCGGGCCACGGCCCAGGAAAAAGGCGGCGAGCTCGCGCTCGCCGCCTTTTCTTCTTTCAAATTGCCCCTTGCTCGGCCTTGCGGCCGACCTCTCCCGGCGGACCGGGAGAGGCGGGAGGGCATTACATGCCCATGTCGCCCATGCCGCCCATGTCGGGCATGCCGCCGTGCTTGTGCTCGTCGTCCTTCGGAGACTCGGCGACCATCACTTCCGTCGTCAGCAGCAGGCCCGCCACCGAGGCGGCGTTCTGCAGCGCGAGGCGCGTGACCTTGGTCGGGTCCAGGATGCCCATCTCGAGCATGTCGCCATACTCGCCCGTCGCTGCGTTGTAGCCGTACGTGCCCTTGCCCTTCTTGACGTCGGCCAGCACGACCGCGGCGTCCTCGCCGGCGTTGGCCACGATCTGGCGCAGCGGCTCCTCGACGGCCCGCGACAGCAGCTTGATGCCGATCGCCTGGTCCTCGTTGCTGCCCTCGAGCCGCTCGAGCGCCTTCTGGGCGCGGATCAGCGCGACGCCACCGCCCGCGACCACGCCCTCCTCGACGGCCGCACGGGTCGCGTGCAGCGCGTCTTCGACGCGGGCCTTCTTTTCCTTCATCTCGATCTCGGTCGCGGCACCGACCTTGATCACGGCGACGCCGCCGGAGAGCTTCGCCTGCCGCTCCTGCAGCTTTTCCTTGTCGTAGTCGGAGGTTGCTTCCTCGATCTGCTGCTTGATCTGCGCAATGCGACCCTTGATGTCGCCCGGCTTGCCGGCGCCGTCGATGATCGTGGTGTTTTCCTTCTCCACGACGATCTTCTTCGCCTGGCCGAGGTTCGCGAGCGTGGCCTTCTCGAGCGTGAGGCCGACTTCCTCGGCGATCACTTCACCGCCCGTCAGGACCGCGATGTCCTGCAGCATGGCCTTGCGGCGGTCGCCGAAGCCCGGCGCCTTCACGCCGGCCACCTTGACGATGCCGCGGATCGTGTTGACCACCAGCGTCGCGAGCGCTTCGCCCTCGATGTCCTCGGCGACCACGAGCAGTGGGCGGCCGGACTTCGCGATGCCCTCGAGCAGCGGAAGCATCTCACGCACGTTCGAGATCTTCTTGTCGTACAGCAGGATGTACGGGTTCTCGAGCTCGGCCGTCTGGTTGGCCTGGTTGTTGATGAAGTACGGCGAGAGGTAGCCGCGGTCGAACTGCATGCCCTCGACGACGTCGAGCTCGTTCTGCAGGCCCGAGCCTTCCTCGACCGTGATCACGCCTTCCTTGCCGACCTTCTCCATCGCGTCGGCGATCGTGCGGCCGATCGACTCGTCGCTGTTGGCCGAGATCGTGCCGACCTGCGCGATCGCCTTCTGGTCCTTGCACGGCTTGGAGAGCCGCTTCAATTCCTCGGTGGCCACCGTGACGGCCTTGTCGATGCCGCGCTTGATGTCCATCGGGTTGGCGCCGGCCGCGACGGCCTTCAGGCCCTCGCGCACGATCGCCTGGGCGAGCACCGTGGCGGTCGTCGTGCCGTCACCGGCCTCGTCGGAGGTGTTGGAAGCAACTTCCTTCACCATCTGCGCGCCCATGTTCTCGAACTTGTCCTTGAGCTCGATTTCCTTCGCGACCGACACGCCGTCCTTGGTGACGGTGGGGGCGCCGAAGCTCTTCTCGAGCACCGCGTTGCGACCCTTCGGGCCCAACGTGACCTTGACCGCGTTGGCCAGGATGTTGACGCCGCGGAGCATCCGCGTGCGGGCGTCGTCGCTGAAACGAACGTCTTTTGCTGCCATGTCTGTGTTCTCCGGAATCCGTTTACTTCTCGAGGACCGCCATCACGTCTTCTTCGCGCATGACGAGGTATTCCTCGCCGTCCACCTTCACTTCGGTGCCGCTGTACTTGCCGAAGAGGATGTGGTCGCCGACCTTGACGTCGAGCGCGCGCACGGTGCCGTTCTCGAGGATCTTGCCCTTGCCGACGGCGACGACCTTGCCGCGGATCGGCTTCTCGGCGGCGCTGTCGGGAATCACGATGCCGCCCGGGGACCGGGTCTCGGCGTCCAGCCGCTGGATGATCACGCGGTCGTGGAGCGGACGAATCTTCAACTTGTCTGCCATTGCTGCAAACTCCGTCTGGTTTGTCTCAGCCTGTTGGGAAGTTCGGGAAGCGTGCCGTTAGCACTCTCCCGATGCGGCTGCTAATAATAGGCAGCGCGGTGGCCATTTCAAGGGGCGAGCCGGGTTTCGATGACTTTTCATTTGCGCGAGCGCCACCCCCGAACTCGCCCGCACGTCGCGATCATGGTGCAGCGGCGGCACGACGGGCACTGGCCGTGCAGGAGCAACTCATTGTCCCATAAGCGGTTTCTGGTGGTTTTGAGCACCTGCCCCAACGCCGAAGTCGCCGGCGAACTGGCTCGCGCCCTGCTCGAGGGCGGTCACGCGGCCTGTGTGAACGTCGTTCCGGGCGTGCGGTCCATGTACGTCTGGAAGGGTGCGATGCAGGCCGACGACGAGGTGCTCCTGGTGATCAAGACGACGGCGGCACGGTTTCCCGCATTGCGCGACACGCTCGTCGCAAAGCACCCTTACGAGCTGCCGGAGGTGGTCGCGGTCGGGATCGAGGATGGGCATCATCCCTACCTGGACTGGCTCGCGGACCCGCGCGGTCGCGCGCCTGCGGACGAATCCTGACGGCGGCCCGCCCCGCAAAGCCCCGTTTCCTACCTAGCCCCTGACGACCAGACCGCCCATGCGACCGATCCCGACCGCGCAGGCCCGACGGAGCCTGCTGTGCTGGACCTACCCGATCCTCGCGTTGCTCGCCGCGCTGAGCCTGCCGGCGCGCGCCGAGGACTTCCTGCCGGTGCGCTCCGCGTACCGGGTCGAGACGGCGGTCGAGGCCGGTCGTTTGATCGTGCGATTCCAGATCGCGCCCGACTATTACCTGTACCGCGACAAGCTGGGCTTCGAACCCACGACGCCGGGCGTGAGGTTTGGCAAGCCCGCCCTGCCGGTGGGTGTCGACCACGAGGACGAGTTCTTCGGCAAGCAGGTCGTCTACCGCGACACCGTGGTGGTCGGCGTGCCGGTGTCGTTCGCCGGGCCTCCTCGCGACCTGGAGTTCAAGCTGAAACTGCAGGGCTGCGCGGATGCCGGACTCTGCTATCCGCCCCAGACGTGGCCGACGCAGGTGCAATGGCCGGCAGGCGTCGGCGGCGCCACCCGGGCTAGCCAGGTCGCGGCCGCGCAGGCGATCACCGACGTGAAGCCGCCGGAGTCGCCACCTCCCACCGGCAAGGGCGTGGACCTCCGCAGGCTGCTCGGCATGGGCAGCGGCGCGAAGTCCGACGCGGATTTCCTGCCGCCCGACCAGGCGTTCGTGCTGTCCGCCACGAGCCCGGCGCGCGACCTCGTGCGCCTGCGCTGGGACGTTGCCGACGACTATTACATCTACCGCGACAAGACCAAGGCCGGTTCGACCTCGGCACAGGTGCGGCTGGGTCAATTGGCGATCCCGGGCGGCGAGACACAGGTCGACGAGTATTTCGGCGAACAGGTGGTCTTCCACGGGGAGATGGTCGCCGACCTGCCGGTGTCGGCTGCGGCCAACGTGACCGAGATTCCGCTCGAGGTCACCTACCAGGGCTGCGCCGACGAGGGACTCTGCTATCCGCCGATCCGGAAGACGGTCAGCGTGAAGCTCGGGGCGACCGCGAGCGCAGCGGGCGCGAGTCTCGCGGCCGGTGCGGGATCGGCGCCGCGCGTGCAGTCAGAGCAGGACGCGTTGGCGGCGAAAATCCGGCAGGGCAACCTGTTCGCGGTGCTGGCCACCTTCTTCGGTTTCGGCCTGTTGCTCGCCTTCACGCCGTGCGTGCTGCCAATGATCCCGATCCTGTCCGGCATCATCGTCGGGGCGGGCCAGGGGCAGCCGGTGGCGCGCGGGCGCGCGTTCGCGCTCTCGCTCGCGTATGTGCTCGGCATGGCCCTCACCTACACCGTCGCGGGTGCGGCGTTTGCCGCGGCCGGCCAGCAGGCGCAGGCCGTGTTCCAGAAGCCGTGGATCATCGTGCTGTTCGCGGCGCTGTTCGTGTGGCTCGCGCTCGGCATGTTCGGGTTCTACAACCTGCAGGTGCCTGCATGGCTGCAGGACCGGGTCACGCGAATCAGCGGCCGGCAGAAGCAGGGCACGCTGCTCGGCACCGCGATCATGGGTGCGCTCTCCTCGCTGATCGTGACTGCGTGCGTCGCGCCGCCGCTCGTCGCCTCGCTCGCGGTGATTGGCCAGAGCGGCGACGTGTTCCGCGGCGGGGCCGCATTGTTTGCGCTGAGCCTCGGCATGGGTGCACCGCTGCTGCTCGTCGGCGCCTCGGCGGGGGAGTTGCTGCCGCGGGCGGGCGCGTGGATGGACACGGTCAAGCAGATCTTCGGCGTGCTGCTGCTCGGCGTCGCGATCTGGATGCTGAGCCGGATCCTGCCCGGCCCCGTCACGCTCGGGCTGTGGGCCGCGCTCGCCTTCGTCTGCGGCTTCGTGCTGCTGGTGCGCGGTGGGCTTCAGTTCAAGCGGGGCTTCGACGCGGTCCGGCGCAGCGTGGGCGCGCTCGCGCTGGTCTACGGCGTGGTCATGCTGATCGGCGCGCTTGCCGGTCGCAGCGACCCGCTGCAGCCGCTCGCGGGTCTTGGTGCAACGCACCTGGCGGCGGGCGGCACCGGCGCGGCGACGCATCCCGGGGCTGTCGAGTTCCAGCGCATCAAGAGCGTCGCCGATTTCGAACGAGAACTGGCGACTGCGACGGCTGCCGGCAAACCGCTGATGTTCGACTTCTATGCGGACTGGTGCGTCTCCTGCAAGGAAATGGAGAAGTACACCTTCACCGAACCCGCGGTGCGGAATGCGCTGGGCGACGCGGTGTTGCTGCAGGCGGACGTCACGGCCAACGACGACCTCGACCAGGCGCTGATGCAGCGGTTCGGCATCCTCGGTCCGCCGTCGATCCTGTTCTTCGGCGCCGACGGCGCCGAGCGACCCGAGTACCGCGTGGTCGGCTTCAAGCGCGCCGACGAATTCGCACCGCACGTGCTCGCGGCCTTCGGCGTCCCGGGTGCGGCGCGATGATGCACCGGGCCGGACTTGCGGCACTCGTCCTGGGGGCGGGTACCGCCGGCGCCGCGGCGTACTGGTTCTTCGGCATGCGCCACACCGCGCCCGCGATGCCCGCCGCGCCCGCGGCGGTGGCGACCCCCGACCGACCCGTGTTGCGTCTCGCCGAGACCGTTCCCGCGTTCCAGCTCCTCGACCGCCAGGGGCAGCTGCGATCGTTGCAGGACTGGCAGGGCAAGTCGCTGGTCGTCAACTTCTGGGCGACGTGGTGCGCCCCCTGCCGGCGCGAGATCCCGCTGCTGCAGCAGATTGCCCGTGAGCGCGCCGGTGACGGCGTCGAGGTCGTCGGCATCGCGGTCGATTTCCGCGACAAGGTGCTGGCCTACGCCGACGAAATGCAGATCGGCTACCCGCTGCTGATCGGCGAACAGGACGCGCTCGATGCGGCGGCGGCCTTCGGCGTGGACGTGATCGGCTTTCCGTTCACGATCTTTACCGACAATCGCGGCCGCGTCGTCTTCGCCCACATCGGCGAGTTGCACCGTGCGGAGGCGGAGGTGATCCTGGACGAGGTCGCGGCCGTCGACGCCGGTGAGCAAAGTCCGGCCGAGGCGCGCGAAATGATCGAGAAGAGCCTGCCCGCACTGCAGCATAAGTCGGTGGGGAAAAGCGCCGGATAACGTCGGAAACGCCGGTAAAAGCGGCGATCCTACAAAGATTCTGTCGCCAGTTGGCGACATATCTGGGTAGACTGCGCGCCCACGTCCCTCGACCCGGTCGCCATGGCGCACATCCTGCTCTTGAACGGGCCCAACCTGAACCTGCTCGGCCGTCGCGAGCCGGGGCACTACGGACAGGTCACGCTCGAGCAGATCCACGAGCGCGCGGCCAAGCTCGCCGCCGACGCCGGACACAAGCTCACCGCGCTGCAGAGCAACTCCGAGGCCGACCTGATCGACTGCATCCACCAGGCGCCGACCAGCCACGTGGCGTTCATCCTGTTCAATCCCGCCGGCTTGACGCACACCAGCGTCGCGCTGCGCGACGCGCTGCTCGCGGTGAAGATTCCGTTCATCGAGGTGCACCTGAGCAACGTGCACGCACGCGAGCCGTTCCGGCACCACTCTTATTTCTCCGACATCGCCGTCGGCACCATCACGGGCCTCGGCGCGGTCGGCTACGAACTCGCGCTCCGCGCGGCCTGCCAGCACCTCACCGGCCAGCCCGGCTCGCAGCTGCTGCCCCACTGAATACCACCGAAGGTTGCGAGACGATGGACATCCGCAAGGTCAAGAAACTGATCGAGCTGCTCGACGAAACCGGCGTCGCCGAGATCGAGATCAAGGAAGGCGAGGAATCCGTGCGGATCAGCCGGCACCCGACCGGCGCGGCAGGTGCGATGCACATGATGCCGGCGCATCCGATGATGCACTACGCGCAGCCCCAGCATGCCCAGCCCCCTCCGCCGACCGCCTCGCCGGCGCCCGTCGCTGCAGCCCCCGCGGCCGCCGCGACCCAGAACCCCGACCAGGTGGTGACCGCGCCGATGGTCGGCACGTTCTATTCGGCCCCGGCGCCGGGCGCGAAGTCCTTCGTCGACATCGGCAGCGACGTGAAGCCGGGCGACGTGCTCTGCATCATCGAGGCGATGAAGATGATGAACCAGATCGAATCGGACAAGGCCGGCAAGATCGTCTCCGTGCTCGTCAAGAACGGCGATCCGGTCGAATTCGGCCAACCGCTGTTCGTGATCGAATGACGGGCCGCGTCCGCCGCGCCCGGCCGTAAACCGCCGACCGCACCTCGTAGTCACACCCGCCGGCACGGACACACCCCCACGATGCTCGAAAAGGTCGTCATCGCCAATCGCGGCGAGATTGCGCTGCGCATCCTGCGCGCCTGTCGCGAGCTCGGCATCCGGACGGTCGCCGTGCATTCGACCGCGGACCGCACGCTCAAGCACGTGCTGCTCGCCGACGAGACCGTCTGCATCGGCCCGCCGCCCTCGCGCGACAGCTACCTCAACATGCCGGCGATCATCAGCGCGGCCGAGGTCACCGATTCCGTCGCGATCCACCCCGGCTACGGCTTCCTCTCCGAAAACGCCGACTTCGCCGAACGCGTCGAGAAGAGCGGTTTCAAGTTCATCGGACCGAGGCCGGAAACGATTCGGCTGATGGGCGACAAGGTCTCGGCGATCAAGACGATGAAGGGCGCGGGCGTGCCGTGCGTGCCGGGCTCGGACGGGCCGCTCGGCAACGAACCCGACGAACTGTTCCGCATCGCGAACGCCATCGGCTACCCGGTGATCATCAAGGCTTCGGGCGGCGGCGGTGGACGCGGTATGCGCGTGGTGCACAGCGACGCGACGCTGGTCCACGCCGTCGGCGTCACGCGCGCCGAGGCGCAGGCGGCGTTCGGCAACGACCAGGTCTACATGGAGAAATTCCTGGAAAAGCCGCGCCACATCGAGTTCCAGGTGCTGGCAGACCATTACGGCAACGTGATCTGTCTCGGCGAACGCGACTGCTCGATGCAGCGCCGGCACCAGAAGATCATCGAGGAGGCGCCCGCGCCGGGCTTGTCGCCGAAGCAGCGCCGCGCGATGTGCGAGCGCGTCGCCGCGGCGTGCGCGGAGATCGGGTATCGCAGCGCGGGCACGCTCGAGTTCCTGTTCCAGGACGACGAGTTCTACTTCATCGAGATGAACACGCGCATCCAGGTCGAGCACCCCGTCACCGAACTCGTGACGGGCATCGACCTCGTCAAGGCGCAACTCCGGCTCGCCGCCGGCGAGCGGCTGCCGTGGACGCAGGACGACGTGCAGATCCGCGGTCACGCGATCGAGTGCCGCGTCAATGCCGAGGATCCGAAGAAGTTCACGCCGTCGCCCGGCCTGGTGAAGCTCTGGCACGCGCCGGGCGGCCCGGGCATCCGGCTCGACAGCCATCTCTACACCGGATATTCCGTGCCTCCGCACTACGACTCGCTGGTCGCGAAGGTCATCGCGCACGGCGAGGACCGCGACACGGCGATCGCGCGCATGCGCAACGCCTTGAACGAGATCGTCGTGGAAGGCATCAAGACGAACGTGCCGCTGCACCAGGAGATCTTCCAGCACGCGGCGTTCCGGGCCGGCGGCACGGACATCCACTACCTCGAACGCCGGCTCGGGCTGAAGTAGGAACGTGGCGGAGAGCGGTTAGCGGTTAGCGGTTAGTCGGAAGCGGCTACGCCGCGCGCCGACGCAGTCGGCTCCTACTATCCGCTATCCGCTAATCACTATCCGCTTTCTCCTTCGCCGTATGCCGTTCCTGCAATTGACGATCGACCTCGGTGCGCGCAAGCCCGAGCCGTACGAGGAAGCGCTGTTCTCGCTCGGCGCGCTTTCAGTGACGCTGCTCGACGCGGCCGACGACCCGGTGCTCGAACCCGCGCCCGGCGCGATGCCGTTGTGGCCGACCGTCGTCGTGAGTGCCGTGTTCCCGGCCGACGCCGACGTCGCGGGCATCCGCACCGCGCTCGGCGCGACGCCGGGCCTCGATCCGCTGCTGATTGCCGAGAAGTCGCACGTCGAAGCCGTGGCCGATCGCGCCTGGGAGCGCGAATGGCTCAAGGATTTCCGTCCGATGCGGTTCGGACGCCGTCTGTGGGTGTGCCCGGGCGGACAGCGGCCACCGGTCGCCGACGCGCACCCCGGTGACGAAGCTTCGGCTCGGACGAGCGCGGACGATGCGACGGCGAGCGAGCCGGTGCTGGTCGAACTCGACCCGGGTCTTGCGTTCGGTACCGGCACGCACGCGACGACGGCGCTCTGTCTCGAGTGGCTGGACTCGGGGGCCGGCTCCTGGCTCCTCGACGCGAGCCGGGTGATCGATTACGGCTGTGGCTCCGGCATTCTCGCGATCGCCGCGCTCAAGCTGGGAGCGCGCCGGGCCGTGGCGATGGACATCGACCCGCAGGCGCTGCTCGCGACGCGCGAGAACGCCGTGCGCAACGACGTGGCGGACCGCCTGGACGTCACGGACGACCGCGGCTGCGGCGGTGTGCTCGCGGACGTGCTGATCGCCAACATTCTCGCGGGACCCCTGGTCGAGATCGCCCCGGCGCTCGCGCAGCGGGTGCGGCCGGGCGGACGCATCGCCCTCTGCGGGCTGCTGCTCGAGCAGGCGAACGCCGTGACAGCGGCTTACCGGCCGTGGTTTGATATCGACTTGACCTGCGCGCGCGAGGATTGGGGCTTGCTGACGGGCCGGCGGCGCGACTAGCGGCGCGCGCCCGGCGACCTCGACCGAACGGATCGACACCTACCGACCTGCTTTCCGAACGATCTATCATCGTCCGATGTACTCCCAGTGCCCGGAATGCCTGACGCGATTTCGCGTGACGGCGGCCGTGCTGCGTGCCGCGCACGGCACCGTGCGCTGCGGACGCTGCGGCAGCGCGTTCGATGCATTGCAGCGTCTCACCGACGCCGTGCCCGACGAGGCCGAGCCGACGTCCGCGCCCGCGCGGCTGTTGATGGAGCCGTCGCTCGCGGCGTTCGACGGACCGGGCGTCACCGACGCGGTCGACCGGCCGGAGGACGGCCACGCACGGCGCGAGCACCGCGGTAGCGAACCCAGCGTCGTCACTGAGTTTCATTTCTCCGCGGACGACATCGAGCAGGTCTTCGTCGACGCGCGCGACTGGCAGAAGCGCTATCCGCCCGTCGCCGGCGACGGGTCCGAGCGCACTCGCCCCGCGCGACGAGCGCACGACGCGTCGGCGGCGGTGGCAGCGTCCGCGAACGACGACAAACACGGCCACGACGACGTCGAGGACCCGGCGTCGTCCCATCCCCCGTCCGGCGCGCCGGTCATGCTCGTGCACGAACCCGAGGCGATCGAGGACATCACGCTCGAAGGCGAGCGCATCGTGATCGAAGGCCTGCCGGAGTTCGACGACGACTTGCGCGAAATCGTGCGCGAAGGCGAGACCGCGGACGATGCGGTGCCGCTGGCCGACGGCGAGCCGCCGCCGGCCGACCTCGACGCGACCGATCGCTTCGAGGTGCTGCGCCATGCGTCCGCAACCGCGCACGCGGCGCCCGGCGACGGACGCGCCGACCCGCAGGCCGACGCGGCGACCGTCCGGCCCGTGATCGCGCCGGCGGAAGCGGCGGCGCCGAACCTGCCATTTCGATTGCGCCAACGTGAGTTTCCGGCCGGCGACGTGTTCGAGGAGCTCGGCGACGAGGACGCCGTGGCGCCACGTCGCGGCGCGGCCGTCGCTTGGAGCCTCGGCGCGTTGCTGCTCGCCGTGGTGCTGGTCGCGCAGGTGGCGCATCACTATCGCGCGGACCTCGCGCGCGACGTCAGGCTCGGTCCGGTCGTGCGGGCGGCGTACGCGCGACTGGGTCGGCCGCTCGCGCCGAACTGGGACCTCGCCGCGTTCGAACTGCGCCAATGGGGTGCGAGCGAGTCGGTGCCCACGATCGCCGGCACGATGAGCGTACGCGCGAGCCTGCGCAACGGGGCCGATTTCGCCCAGCCCCTCCCGCTCCTGCGGCTCGAACTCGAGGATCGCTTCGGCGGCACGATCGCGCGTCGCGACTTCGAACCGCGCGAGTACCTGAAGGATCCGGCCCAGGCGTCGCGGCTGCTGACTCCCGGCGACACCACCGAGGCGAAACTCGACGTGGTCGAGGCGGGCACGGACGCGGTGGGCTACCGGCTCGACGTCTGCATGCGCGAGGAGTCGGGCGCGACTCGTTGCGCCCAGTCGACCTCGCTCGACGATTCGGCGCCGCGGTGATGGCGCCGGTCCTCGCACCGGGCGGGCACGCGCCCGTCCGCGCCGCGATCGTCATCGGTCCGTACCGGCTCGAGGGTCGTGCGCTGCTCGCACCGATGGCAGGCGTCACCGACCTGCCGTTTCGCCGCTTGTGCCGGCGCCTGGGCGCCGCGCTCGCGGCGGGCGAGATGATCGCCGCGGACCCGCGCCTCTGGGACACCGCCGAGTCGCTACGACGACGCGACCACACCGACGAACCCGAACCTCGCGTCGTGCAGATTGCCGGCAGCGACGCGGACACGATGGCCGATGCGGCGCGCCGCACCGTCGATGCCGGGGCGCAGGTCGTCGACGTCAACATGGGATGCCCCGCGAAGAAGGTCTGCAGCAAGGACGCGGGTTCGGCCTTGCTCCGCGACGAGCACAACGTCGCCTGCATCCTCGAGGCGACCGTGCGCGCGGTCGACGTGCCCGTGACGCTCAAGATCCGCACGGGCTGGGCGCCGGATCAGCGCAATGCGGTCGCGATCGCCCGCATCGCGGAGGCTGCCGGCGTCCGCGCGCTGGCCGTGCACGGCCGCACCCGTGCGTGCCGTTTCAATGGTGCGGCAGAATACGAAACGATTGCTGCGGTGAAGCAGGCGGTGAGCATTCCAGTGTTCGCGAACGGCGACATCGACTCGCCCGCAAAAGCCGTGGTCGTGCTGCACGCGACGGGCGCGGACGGCGTCATGATCGGGCGTGCCGCGCAAGGCAGGCCGTGGATCTTTCGCGAGATCGCCGCCCTTCTGGAGGGAATCGTCGCCACGCCGCCGACGCACGGCGAGGTGCGTGATATCATGCTCGGGCACCTGCGCGATTTGTACGAATTTTACGGCGCCGAACCCGGCGTCAAGATCGCGCGCAAGCACATTGGCTGGTACTGCTCCGGACGCCCGCACGCGCAGGTGTTCCGCCAGGCCGTCATGCAGGTGGTTGCGCCCGGGGCGCAACTCGCGCAGGTGGGGGAATATTTCGATGCGCTGGACGCACGGGCTGCCGACGCGGCCTGACGCGCATCGACGCAAGTTGCGAAGAATCAACGAGAGGCGGTCCACGGCATGGCGGCGCGTAGCAAGAAGAGCACCCGGACACGGCGCGAGCCGAAGCCTTCCAACGGCCACCACAACGGTTCGACGCGCAGCGTGCCGCTGCGCTCGCTCACCGAGCAGGCGCTCGACGACTACTTCACGAGCCTGAACGGGCACGCACCCGGGCACCTGTACGACCTCGTGCTGCGCGAGGTCGAGGAGCCGCTGTTTCGCGCCGTGCTCGACTATTCGGCCGGCAACCAGAGTCGTGCGGCCGACATCCTCGGCATCAACCGCGGCACGCTGCGCAAGAAGCTCCGTGTGTACGGCATCGAAGGCTGATCCCTCGTGAATCCACCGATCCGGCGTGCACTGATCTCCGTATCCAACAAAGAAGGCCTGCTCGATTTCGCCCACGAACTCGCCCGGCGCGGCGTGACGATCCTCTCGACGGGCGGCACCGCGAAGATGCTGCGCGCCGACGGCATCGAGGCCGTCGACGTCGCGAGTGTGACGGGCTTTCCCGAGATCATGGGCGGGCGCGTCAAGACGCTGCACCC
>DASUYI010000167.1:0-2405 GCA_036377475.1 Steroidobacteraceae bacterium
TCACGATCAGCGGCAGGAAGATGCCGAGCGCGGTGTGCAGGCCCGGCACCCACGCGGCGAGCGCGAGCTCGACCGCGGTCACGAGCGATGCGATCAGCAGCACGAACACCGCGATGCGCACCTCGGTCGGCAGATGGCGCCCGACGAGCGCGGCCCCGCAGTTGCTCGCGACGAGCACCGACAGCGTGGCGATCCCGAGCCCGAGCCCGCTGCCGAGCGAGGTGCTCACGGCGAGCAGCGGACACAGGCCGAGCAGCTGGACCAGGCCCGGGTTCTGGTCCTGCAAGCCGTTCCGGAGAATGCTGGCGGGCGTCATGACGTCGGGATTGTAGCGGGCGCCGCCAGCAACTCGTCGCGGTGCCGTTCGAAGTAGACGAGCGCGTTCGCCACCGCGCCGACCACCGCGCGCGGCGTGATCGTCGCACCGGTGAACTGGTCGAACTCGCCGCCCTCCTTGCGCACGCGCCAGCGCGCGGGTGACGGGTCGCGCAGTGAACGACCGGCGAAGCGCTCGATCCAGTCCGACTTGCGCACGTCGATCGCGTCGCCGAGCCCGGGCGTCTCGCGGTGCTCGCTCACGCGGACGCCGAGCACGCGGCCGTCGGGCGCGATGCCCACGAGCAGCCGGATCGCGCCGGAGTACCCGTTGGGCGCGACGCACTCGAGGACAACGCCGATCGCCTCGCCACCCCGGCGCGCGCGGTAGGCCTTGAGCGTGGCGGGCGTCCCGAGCAGTTCCGCGTCCCGAATGTCGACCACGTCGGCGAGCAGGTCGTTCTCGAAGTCCTCGCCTCGCAGCACCTCGGCGAACCGGGCCAGTTGACGCGCGTGGGCGGCCGCGGCGATCTCGTCGCGCGTGGCCTCGTGCACGACCGACACCAGCCCGAACGCCGCCACGGCCACGGCCAGCAGCAGCAGCGCCGCACGCCACGGACCACGGGTGCGTGCCTCATCCGCGGGTGCGGCCATGGATCCTCGGCACGGTGTAGCGGTCGAGCAGTGGCACGGCGAGGTTCATCAGCAGCACCGCGAACGCGAACCCGTCCGGGTAGCCGCCCCAGGTGCGCACGATCCAGGTGACCAAGCCGACGCCGGCGCCGTACCAGAGACGTCCACGGTCACTCGTCGCCGCGGACACCGGGTCGGTGGCGATGAAAAACGCGCCGAGCATGGTGGCGCCCGAGCACGCCTGCACGACCGGGCCCAGGTGCGCGCCGGGGTCGAGAGCGTGCGCAACGAATGCCGGCACGAGCAGGCCCGCGAGCACGGCGACCGGGATGTGCCAGCGCACGATGCCGCGTGCGAGCAGGTACAGGCCGCCGGCGAGCGCCGCGAGGTTGATCCACTCGAAGCTGCGAGCGCCGAGCGCACCGACGATTTCGTCGCGTGCGAGCAGCTCGCCCATCGTGTAGCGCATGTCGAGCCCAGTGCGGATCGAATCGAGCGCCGTGGCGCCAGTGTAGCCGTCCCAGCCCGCGCCGGGCTCGCCGCCGTAGATTGCGCTCAACGTCAAGCGCGCGAGCCCGCCCCAGCCGTGCGCGCCACCTGCGTCCAGCGGCATGGGCCAACGCGTCATCTCGACCGGAAACGACACCAGCAGGACGGCGTAGCCGACCATCGCCGGGTTGAAGGGATTCTGCCCGAGGCCGCCGAAGGCGTGCTTGCCGAGCAGCACGGCCACCGCGGTGCCGAGCACCGTGAGCCACCACGGCAGCAACGGCGTGACGCTGAACGCGAGCAGGAACGCGGTGACGAGCACGCTGCCGTCGCGCAGTGCCGGAGCCACGTCACGCTCGCGCCAGCGCAGCGCCGCGGCTTCGCAGACGAGCGCGGTGACGCTCGCGACGGCGATCTGCAGCAGCAGTCCCGGCCCGAGCAGCGCCACGTGCACGACGCCTGCGGGCACCAGCGCGAGCAGCACCTGGAACATCACGCGCGGCACGGTGTAGCCGGCGATCACGTGCGGCGCGGCCGACGTCGCGAACTTCACGACGTCGACCCGTGCTCGCCGGAGCCGCGTGCCCGGGCGCGCGCGGCGTCGAAGGCCTGTTGCTCGGCGAGGGCGGCCTCGTGGAGCCGACGTTCGTGGCGTTCGAACCGTTCGCGCGCGACGGCGGCGCGGGCGGTGGCCGCCTCGCGGTCGCGCAGCCTCGCGCGCGCCTCGCGGAACCGCAATGCGAGCGGTATCTGGCTCGGGCAGACGTAGTCGCAGCAGCCGCAGTCGATGCACTCCCACACGCCGAGCGCCACGGCGGCCTCGTCCTGGCCCGCGAGCACGACACGGTGAAGCTGTTGCGGCAACAGTCCGGGCGGGCAGACGGTCGCGCAGTCGCCGCAGCGGATGCACGGCAGTTCGTACGCGTCGAGTCGCGGCGCCAGGTCCTCGCGCGTCGCCACGAGCACGC
>DASUYI010000168.1:0-5458 GCA_036377475.1 Steroidobacteraceae bacterium
CACGGCGCCTCACCGGCATCGTCGTACCGCGCCTGCGCGCGGAACTTGAGCAGATTGACCATCGTGACGGGCTTCTCGTCGGGCACGTCGCGCAAGGCGCGCACCTGGTCGGCGGTGGGGTCGATGCTGCGGTCGATGAACATGGCGGTCACCTCGCCTCGTCGGCCACGACGGTGCCTTCGCGCTCCGTCAACTCGCGGAACAGCGCCGACAATCGCGCCGTCGTCGGCCCGGGCCGGCCGTCGCCGATCGGGCGGCCGTCGACGGAGGTGACCGCGGCGAGTTCGCCCATCGTGCCGGTGCAGAAGACCTCGTCTGCGGCATAAGCCTGCGTCAGCGTGAGGTCGGTTTCCTCGCAGGCGATCCGGTGCGCGGCGCAGAGCTCGAGCACCGTCGCGCGCGTGATGCCCTCCGGGCACGCGACCAGCCGCGGCGTCCGCACCCGCCCCTTGTCGACCAGGAAGACGTGCGTCGCGTTGGTTTCGGCAATGAAGCCCCGCGTGTCGAGCATCAGCGCGTCGTCGGCCCCGGCGACGTTGGCCTCGATCTTGGCGAGGATCGACTGGATCAGGTTGGTGTGGTGGATCTTCGGGTCGAGGCAGTCGGGCGGAAAACGTCGCACGCTGCTCGTGACGAGACTCAGCCCCGCTTTCGAGTACACGGGCGGCTTGTGCTCGGCGAGCACGATCAGCGTCGGTCCCTGCTGGTTGAGCCGCGGATCCATGCCGGAGGTGATCTTCACGCCGCGCGTCAACGTGAGGCGGATGTGCACGCCGTCGAACATGTCGTTCGCCGCGAGCGTGCGACGGATTTCCGTGGTGATGGCGTCGCGCGACGGGACCTGCGCGAACGCGAGCGCCTTGGCCGACTTGACCAGCCGGTCGAGGTGCTGCTCCAGGCGGAAGATCCGGCCCTTGTAGAGGCGCAGGCCCTCCCAGACGGCATCGCCGCCCTGCACCGCGGAATCGAACGGGCTCAGGCGCGCCTGGTCGCGGTGCGTGAGTTCGCCGTTGACGTTGACGATCAGGTTGCGGTTGCGTTCGTCGAATGTCTGCAGCACGGATGGTCCCTCACGCGCGCAGCCGGTGCTCGCGCAGTCGTTCGTAGAGCGGGCGGCAACGCGCCTCGATGGCCGCGAGGTCCGCCGGCAGGCGTCGCTCGTCGACGTCGTCGGGGCGCCCGGGCGGCTCGAATCCGGTCGACTGCTCGACGCGGTCGTACCAGTGCCTGGCCCAGATGCCGTCCGACTCGCGTCGTCCCACCGGCCACCAGAGCATGCGGTCCGAGAACGGTACGCCGAGCGCCGCGCAGAGCTTGCGCAGCATCGTCGCCGGGTCGCGCAGCAGGTCCGCCGTGTCGAGCACCGGCGGCGGTGCGCCGGTCCGCGTGACGACGTCGTCGAAGATCTCGACCTGCTGCGGCAACCCGGTCGCGAGCAGGTCGAACGATTCCAGTTTCCCGGCGAGCGAGGCGATCACCGGCCGGGGATCGCGGATCAGGAACGAGTGCGTCACCCGTCCGAGCCACTCGCGCCCCATGTCGGGCAACAGGTGGTGCGCCATCTGCTTCTGGTACAGGATCCGCACGCCGGGGGGCAGCGGCGCCAGCAGCGAATCGACGACGCGGCGCCAGTCGCGTTCGTGGTGCGCGAGGATTTCCTCGCGGCCCGGGTGCTCGATGCCGGTGGTCGCGAGGTAGTGCGCGTAGAACGGCTCGTCGACGACGACCGTGTCCTCGCGGTTGCCCCACGAGCGCATGAACGCCGTCGAGATGTTGCGCGGCCCCGACCACATGGCGAGCCGCAACACGCCGTCACGCGAACCAGCCGTCATCGACCGTCCCGGTCTTGCGCGACCCGTTGCCGCGCGCCGGGCATCTTAAAGGATCAGGGGTGGCTCAACGCGGCTTGCGGAAGCGATAGACGAACTGGTCGGTCTTGCCGCGGATCGTCTCGTCGAAGACGAGCTTGCTGTGGT
The DNA here is from genome assembly GCA_036377475.1 of Steroidobacteraceae bacterium. Classification (GTDB taxonomy): domain Bacteria; phylum Pseudomonadota; class Gammaproteobacteria; order Steroidobacterales; family Steroidobacteraceae; genus RPQJ01. The sequence goes on from DASUYI010000168.1 coordinate 1,977, forward strand.
CATCCTCCGGGTGCTTCAGCACGTCGCTCGAGCCGTCGAACTGGAAGCCCGCTTTCTCGAAGTCGCGCCGCACGAGGGCGGGGTCGATTCGATGCAGCTTGTCGGCGTCCTTGGCCGGATCACCGCCCGCCTTCGCGACGTGGTCCTGGACCACGACCACGCCGCCCGGCTTGAGCGCCGCGTAGAGCTTCGCCAGCAGTTCCTCGGGCTTGGTCCGGTTCCAGGTGCCGTCAGCCGGGCGCCAGTACGCGTCGTGATAGCTCATGACGAACAGCGCGCCGTCGAGCGAATTGGGTGCGAGCTCGAGTTCGTCCACCTCGGCGGTGACCTGTTTGACGTTGCCGAGACGATCGCCCTTGTAACGCTCGGCGATGCCCTTCTGCGCGAACTTCGCGTACGGCGGATTGTTGTAGGCGATCACCTGGCCCTTGACGCCGACCGCACGCGCGAGCAGCTCGGCGTTGTAGCCGCCCGCCGCGAGGACGTCGATCACGCGCCAGCCGGGCTTCACGCCGAGGAACGCGAGCACTTCCTTCGAGTGACGCCGCGCATCCTGCTCGCGATCGGCGGGCGGGCGGTCGGGACTGGCGAATGCCGCGTCGAGCGCCGCCGGATCGGAACCGGCCTCGGCGGTTTGCGGCGCGGCCGTGACGTTCGCGGCCAGCAGCAGCAAGGCGGACAGGCCGATGACGGCGATGCGGTGCGGTGTGCGGTGCATGCGGAAAGACTCCTGCGAACTCGTTGTTGGAATTGCGAACCCGGGTCAGGCCGCTTTCGCGTGGCCCGCGAGCACGTCGCGACACTCCTGCGCCTCGCGCAGCAGCCACTCGCGGAAGCCCGCGATCAGGGGTTCCTCGACCCGCGCCTCGGGCACGACCAGATGGTAGTGCAGGTCGAGCTCGATCACGCGCGAAAACGGCAGGACGAGCCGGTTCTGCGCCAGGTCGTTGACCGCGTACGCGAGCCGTCCGAGCGCGACACCCTGGCCTTCGCACGCGGCCTGCAACGCCAGGTGACTGTCGTCGAGACAGAGCCCGCATTCGATTTCCAGGCCGGGCTCACCCGCGGCGCGCAGCCACTGGGTCCACGACGGCGGTCGGCCCACGCGCCGCATCGATTCGTCCTGCAACAACCGCACGCGGGCGAGGTCGGCCGGTCGGCGCAGCTGGTGGCGACGCACGAATGCCGGCGAGGCCACGGGCGCCACCACTTCGTTGAACAACTCGTCGGTGACGACCGAGTCGAAGCTGCCGCGCCCGAAACGCACCGTGAGGTCGATGTCATCACGGTCGAAGTCCACCGGCACCGTGCTCGTGACGAGCCTCACGCGCACCTCCGGCATGTCGGCCGTGAGCGACGGCAGTCGGGGCAGGAGCCAGCGCGTCGCGAACGACGGCGAGACGCCGATCACGAGCTCGCCTTCGCGGCCCTGCTGGCGCAGCGCCTGCACGCCGCGGGCGATGCGCTCGAAGGCTTCACGGAAGTGTTCGGCGGCCAGGTGTCCGTCGCGCGTCAGTTCGAGCCGGCGACTCGTGCGCTGGAACAGCGTCACGCCGAGGAACTGTTCGAGGCCGCGGATCTGGTGGCTGATCGCCGCGGGGGTCACGTGCAATTCACGCGCGGCCTTGGTGAAGCTCAGCGAACGCGCTGCCGCTTCGAACGCGCGCAGCGAGGTCAGCGGCGGCAGTGACCGGGGCATGGATGAGTTCCTTTCAACGTAGCGATGACTATTTCTAGTTTCCGGGGCATTAGGCTCGCTCCTATGCTCGATGGGCACGTGAGGATACACAAACTTCACCCCCGGCTGACCCCAGCTGGGGCTGCCTTGGTCCTCGACGTCGACGGCACGCTGATCGAAGTCGGCCCAGCGCCTGACGATGTCGAGGTCGATGCCGCAACGCTGAAATTTCTGCAGGACGCGTCCGACACGTTGCATGGCGCTCTCGCGCTGATCAGCGGACGCTCGCTCGCGCAGCTCGACGCGTTGTTCGGGTATGCGCGTTTTCCCGCCGCGGGATTGCACGGACTCGAGCGCCGCGACGCGCAGCATCGCCTGCACGTACACCCCGCCGAAAGCCTGCCGCAGTCGCTCGTCGACGAACTGGGCGAGATCGCGGAGCGCCACCCCGGCGTGCTGCTCGAGGACAAGGGCCGCGCCGTCGCGCTGCATTACCGGCAGGCCGCGAGCCTTCACGAGATGCTCGAGCGCGAGGTGCACGCGCTGGCAAGACGACACGGCGGGAATGACCTGCACGTTCAGCCCGGCGCTTATGTACTGGAGCTGAAGCCCTCCGGTATCACGAAAGCCCACGCCATCGAGGCTTTCATGCAGGAGCCACCCTTTGCCGGTCGCACGCCATTGTTCGCAGGCGACGACCTCACCGACCTGCACGGCTTCGACGCGGTCGAACGCCGCGGCGGCGTGTCGATCGCCGTCGGGCCGCGCGTCACCGCCATGATGTCGACCAGCGCGCCGTCCGAGCTGCGCGCATTGCTCGAGGAGTTCCTCGGCCGCAGGGCGACGGCGTGACGCCCGCGCACGGCCCCGACCTCGACCTGGGCGTCATCGGCAACTGCGAGGTCGCCGGCCTCGTCGACCGCCTCGGGCGCCTGGTGTGGGGCTGCCTGCCACGACTCGACGGCGACCCGGCGTTCAATGCGCTGCTCACCCCGCTCGGCGGCGATTCGCCCACGGGCGTGTTTGCGGTGGAATTGCAGGGGCCCGTCGACGCGACGCGTCGCTACGTCCGCAACACGGCGGTGCTCGAGACCGTGCTGCGTGGCTCACAGGGCGATGCGGTGCGCATCGTCGATTTCTGCCCGCGCTTCCGCCGGCGTGGCCGCATCTTCCGACCGATGCAGTTCATCCGGATCGTCGAGCCGCTCGCGGGTCGCCCGGTCGTGCGCATCCGCCTGCGGCCCTCGACCGGCTACGGCGACGGCGAGCCGCAGCGCCACACGGGCACGCACAACATCTGCTTCTTCACGCCGCTGCTGCGCTACCGCGTCACGACCAACGCCTCGCGCACCCACGCCTCCGACGAAGGCTGGTTCGTGCTCGACGCACCGGTCGCGTTCGTGATCGGTCCCGACGAGACGCTCGACGACGCGCCGCTCACGATCGCGCGACAGTTTCTCGAGTCCACGGTCGACTACTGGCAGGAATGGGTGCGCAGCCTCGCGATCCCGGTCGAGTGGCAGGAGGCCGTGATCCGCGCCGCGATCACGCTCAAGCTCTGCACGTACGAGGACACCGGCTCGGTGCTCGCGGCGCTCACGACCTCGATACCCGAACACGCGGGCAGCGAACGCAACTGGGACTATCGCTACTGCTGGTTGCGCGACAGCTACTTCGTGATCCAGGCGCTCAACCGGCTCGGCGCGACGCGGACGATGGAGGCGTACCTGCGCTACATCGACAACGTGTCGATCCGGACGCAGGGCGAGCCGCTGCAACCGTTGTACGGGATGGCCGGCGAGAC
>DASUYI010000169.1:0-3688 GCA_036377475.1 Steroidobacteraceae bacterium
CGCGCTCGGCGGCGCCATCGCGCGTCGACTGGTCAGGGCCGGACGCCCGGTGGTGCTCGGTTCGCGCGACCCGGACAAGGCGCGCGCTGCGGCCGCTGCGCTCGCGGCGGAGACCGGACGCGACGTCGGCGCCGGCTCGAACGGTGAGGCAGCTGCGGCGGCGGCGATCGTCATCGTCACGGTGCCGTTCGCGGCGCAGCGCGCGACGCTCGGCGAGATCGCGCCGTTCGTCCGCGGCAAGATCGTGGTCGACACGACGGTGCCGCTGGTGCCGCCCAGGGTGATGCGCGTGCAATTGCCGCCCGAGGATTCCGCCGCCGCCATCGCCCAGGCCCTGCTCGGCCCCGACGTGAAAGTCGTCTCCGCCTTCCACAACGTCGCGGCCCACAAGCTCGTCGCCGACAGGACGGTCGAGTGTGACGTGCTCGTGTTCGGCGACGACAAGGGGGCGCGCGAGGCGGTGATCGGCATCGTCGAGCAGTGCGGGTTGCGCGGCCTGCACGCCGGCGCGCTCGTGAACTCGACCGCGGCCGAGGCGCTCACGTCCGTCCTGATCTTCCTGAACAAGACCTACGCCGTCGACGGGGCCGGCGTCCGGATCACCGGAACGCTCGTGCCGCCGGCGCCGGGCTGAGCCTCGATGACGCGAGCGGCGCTCGAATTCCGCGCGCTGCCGGACGTGCCGGAGGTCGCGCCCGGCGCGGACCTCGCGGCGCTCGCCGTGACGGCGCTCGAACGGGCCGGCCTGTCGCTGCAGCGGGGCGACGTGCTGGTCTTTGCGCAGAAGATCGTCTCGAAAGCCGAGGGCCGGTTTCGACGCCTCGCCGGGACCGTGCCGACTGCGCAGGCACTCGAACTTGCCGGCCGCTGCGGCAAGGACGCGCGGCTGGTCGAACTCGTGCTGCAGGAGTCGAGCGACGTCGTGCGCGTCGCGCCGAACGTGCTGATCACGCGGCACCGGCGCGGCTACGTGATGGCCAACGCCGGCATCGATCGCTCCAACACCGGCGCCGCGGACGACGACGGCACGGTGCTGCTGCTGCCCGAGGACCCGGACGCCTCGGCGCGGCGCCTGCGCACGGCGCTCGAAGCGCGCTGCGGCGTTGCGCCCGGCGTGATCGTCAGCGACAGCTTCGGCCGGCCGTGGCGCCTCGGCACGGTCAACGTCGCCCTCGGCGTGGCGGGAATTCCCGCGCTGATCGACCTGCGCGGTGCACCCGATCGCGACGACCGCACGCTCCAGATGACGCAAGTGGCCGTCGCGGACGCGATCGCGGCGGGCGCGGGACTCGCGATGGGCGAGGCGACCGAGGGCACCCCGATCGTCCACGTGCGCGGGGTCCACGCGGCTGCGCCGTGCAATGATGGGCAATCGTTGATCCGCGCGACCGGCGAGGACCTGTTTCGATGAGCGTCGACACGGCGCGAGTGCTGGCGATCTCCGGCGGCATCGGCGGCGCCAAGCTCGCGCTCGGTCTGCAGCGAGTGCTGCCGCCGGGCGATCTCGCCGTGCTCGTCAACACCGGCGACGACTTCCGGCACCTCGGCCTGCGCGTCTGCCCGGACCTCGACACCGTGATGTACACGCTCGCCGGTGTCGCCAACACCGAGACGGGATGGGGGCGGCGCGGGGAGACCTGGAATTTCATCGAGGAGCTCGCGCGGCTCGGCGGCGAGACCTGGTTCCGGCTCGGCGACCGGGACCTGGTCGTGCACGTCGAACGCACGCGGCGGCTCGCGGCGGGCGAGTCGCTGACGGCGATCACCGAAGACCTGCGGCGCCGGTTCCGCGTGCCGAGTGCACTGCTGCCCATGACCGACGACGTCGTCTCGACGATGCTCGACACCGAAGCCGGGGCGCTCGAGTTCCAGGACTACTTCGTCCGACGTCGGTGCGAGCCGCTCGTGCGCGCCGTGCAGTACCTTGGCGCAGACGTCGCGGCGCCGAATCCGGCCGTCGTCGAGCTGCTCGCGTCCGACGCGCTCGAATGCGTCGTACTCTGTCCGTCGAACCCTTACCTCAGCATCGGGCCGATCCTCGGCGTACCCGGACTGCGACGAGCGCTCGGGACGTGTCGTGCACCGATCGTCGTCGTCTCCCCGGTGATCGGCGGACGCGCCGTCAAGGGCCCGACGGTCAAGCTGATGCAGGAACTGGGCGTGGAGGTGTCGCCGCGCTCGATTGCGCGCCATTACGCGGGCCTGATCGACGGTCTCGTGCTCGACACCGTGGATGCGGCGTTGGCGTCGACGGTGGGTGTGCCCGCGCTGGTCGAGCCGACGCTGATGCAGACGCTCGAGGACCGGGAGGAACTCGCGCGCGCCGCGCTCGCGTTCGCGCGCACGCTCGCGCCGGCGCAGCGGTTGCGGAGGGCCCGCGCATGAGCGTCTGCGCGATCGTGCCGGTGCGCGACGGGCGCCGCGGCAAGACGCGGCTCGCCGGCGCGCTCGATCCCGACGGTCGCGAGGAACTGCTGCGGGGCATGCTCGGCCGCGTGCTCGACGCGCTGCGGGGGTCCGGCGCGATCGACGAGATCGTCCTGGTCACGAGCGATGCGACGCTCCCGGGCGCAGACGTCACGGTGCTGCAGGACACGGGATCCGGCCTCAACGCGGCGATCCGGGCCGGGCTCGTGCACGCCGCGCGCGCGCACGACCTTGCGATCGTCGTCGCGGCCGATACGCCGCACGTGACCGCCGCCGAGATCGAACGCCTGCTCGCCGCGACGCGCGTCTGCGACGTCGTCGTCGTGCCCGACCACGCCGGGCACGGCACGAATGCGCTCGGCCTGCGGCTGCCCGCGAAGATCGAGCCGGGCTTCGGTGAGGGAAGCTGTGCGGGGCACGTGCGGGCCGCGACGAGTGCCGGGGCGCACCTCGAGGTGCTGCCGCTGGCCGGGCTCGCGCACGACATCGACGTGCCCGCAGACCTCGACACGTACGTGCCGCCGTCGCGGGACCAGGCGCTCGCGCTGGCGGCGCGCGACGACGTCGACACACTGATGCGGCAGGCCGAGGCGCTGGCCCGGCGCGGATTCGGGGCGCGCGTGAGCTACTCGCGCAAGGTGTTCATCCCGCTCACGCAGCTCTGTCGTGACGTCTGCCACTACTGCACGTTCGCCGGGCCGCCGCGCGCCGGACGGGCGCCCTACCTGACGCAGGCGCAGGTGCTGGGGATTGCTCGCGCGGGCGTTCGGGCGGGCTGCCAGGAGGCTTTGTTCACGCTAGGCGACCGGCCGGAGGCGCGCTTTGTCGCGGCCCGCGGCCAGCTCGACGAACTCGGCTTCTCGACGACGCTCAAGTATCTCGAGCACTGTGCGCGGCTCGTGTTCGAGGAGACCGGGCTGCTGCCCCACCTGAATGCCGGCCACATGACGCGCGTCGATTTCGAGCGGCTGCGGCGCGTGTCGGTCTCGATGGGCGCGATGCTCGAGTCCAGCGCGGAACGCCTGGCGCAAAAGGGCGGGCCGCACCACCGCTCGCCCGACAAGCAGCCCGCGGCGCGACTCGCGACGTTGCGTGCGGCCGGCGAGGCTGCGGTGCCCTGCACGACGGGGATCCTCGTCGGCATCGGCGAGACGCGCCGCGAACGGATCGAGTCGCTGTTCTCGATCCGCGACCTGCACGAGCGCTACGGGCACGTGCAGGAAATCATCGTCCAGAACTTTCGTGCCAAGCCGGGCACACG
>DASUYI010000170.1:0-4301 GCA_036377475.1 Steroidobacteraceae bacterium
GTACGGCGTCAGGCACGCGCGCAGGATCGTGTCGCACGGCGTCCAGTGATCAAGCTCCGCGGAACGACCTGAACCAGGCGCCTGCTTCATCGGCGTTGCGCGCATGATGCCGGGTCGTCGCCCGACATCCGTGACACGAGCCGGCGGATTCCTTAGAGTGCTCGCAACAAATCGGCGCCGGGCCTCGGCCCCAAGGCGTGTCAGGGAATTCGGCTGATGTTTTGTACGGCTTGCGGTACGGCCCTGCCTGAAGGGACCCGGTTCTGCGCGCGTTGTGGCGCCGCGGTGGCAGAGATTCCGAACGCGCCGCTCGCGCCGGTTAAGGATCCGCCGCGCTACGCCGGTTTCTGGCGTCGCGCCGCGGCCAGCGTCGTCGACGGATTCGTCCTCTGGATGCCGACTATGGTGTCGTTCATGGGCATCCTGTTCTACAGCGGGACGCTCCTGCACCACGGACCTCCTCGACCGCAGGACTTCCGCGCCACGCTCGTCGCCTACGGCGCGATATGGGTCATCCAGTGGCTCTACTTCGCCGGCATGCACAGCTCGCGTTGGCAGGCCACGCTTGGCAAGCAGGCGCTCGGCATCAAGGTCACGACGATGTCCGGAGAGCGGATCTCGTTCTTGCGCGCGAGCGGGCGGTTCCTGGGCAATCTGGTCGAGGTTTTCACCTTCGGCATCGGCCTGATCATGGCGGCCTTTACGCGCCGACGGCAGGCCCTGCATGACATGGTCGCTCGAACGATCGTAACGAACATCACAACGACCCCTGCTGACGTCCGACGCGGCCTGGCGTCGCCGCCGGTGTCGAAAGCACTGATGGCCGTCGTACTCGTCGTGCCGACGTTCTTCATCCTGGGGACGCTCGCAGCAATCGCGGTGCCCGCGTACAGCGACTACAAAGTGCGATCGCAGGTCACGGCCGAGCTCGGGCGCGTCGCCGAATACAAGGCGCGGGTGGAAGCGCGGGTCCGGTCAGGCGAACTGCTGGGCGGCCTGGACAACGAGGGCATCGATCTCCCGGAGAAGATCGATGGGCGTTTCGTCTCGTCGATCGAGGTCCAGGACGGGATGGTGCGCGTCTGGTTCGGCGAGAAGGACACCACCCACCCGTCCTTGCAGGGCCAGGTGCTCACGTACACGCCTGCTTTCCACAAGGATGGCGGTTTCCGCTGGCTCTGCGGGTACGCGCCTCCACCACCGGATTTCACCGTCATCGACCGAGAATACTGCGAATACACGACGATCCTTCGCCGGTTTCTGCCGGGAGAGTGCCGCTGATCGAGCACGGCCCGGGCGCCCTTGCCGATGGCCGTACCCGTGGATGTCCGATCGATGAAGCGCCGCCAGTGCGGCGGATCAAGAAGTTGCCTTCAGGGAGTCGAGACGATGTATTGCATCAAGTGTGGCGCGCTGCTGCCGGAATCGGCCAATGCTTGCCAACGCTGCGGCAATCGAGCGCCCGACCACGACGACGACGTCGCGGTCGGCACGCTCGAGCCGTCCCAGGCTGGCGCTCGCGCGCCGGAGTTCGCAAGGACGACCCACAAGCAATCAGCGCGTTACGCCGGGTTCTGGACGCGCGTTGGGGCCTGCATGATCGACGGGTTCGTTTACACCTTGATACTCATTCCGGTCGCGGTGGCGTTCGCGTTCGCCGCCATGCCATCGATGGAGCCGGGAGCCGAGCCTGGTGGCGGAATCATCGCGCTGTACTATCTGCTTTCGTGGGGAGTGGGCTGGCTCTACTACGCGTTGCAGCACAGCTCTGCGCATCAGGCCACCTTCGGCAAGCGAGCCCTGCGCATCAAGGTCGTCTCACTCCAGGGTGAGCGCATCTCGTTCGCCCGAGCGACGGGCCGGTATTTCGCCTACCTGCTCGCCAGCTTCACCCTGGGCGTCGGCCTGATCATGGCCGCGTTCACGAAGCGTCGGCAGGCCCTGCACGACATGATGACGGGGACCCTCGTCGTCGGCCGCGGGGCCACGGTCGAGGACGTCGTCGCGGGACTGGCGGCCCCCAAGGTCTCTGGCGCCGTGGTGGCACTGGCGATCCTGGCGTGCATGATCCCGATCGTCGGCACGATGGCGGCAATTGCGATTCCCGCGTACCAGGACTACGCAATTCGTTCGCAGGTGACCGAGGGCTTGATGATGGCGTCCGAAGTCAAAGCCGACATCGCCGAGGCCTTCTCCAACGGCACTCCGCTCGAAGAGATCGAATCCGACACGATCGGCCTCGACGTCGCATCGACCGGCGGCAAGTTCGTCAAATCGATCGAGGTGATCTCCGGCGCCGTCGTCGTCATTTACGGCGGTGAAGCCAACGCCCAGCTCACGGACAGGCAACTGGTGCTCGTCTCCGGCTACACCGATGGCGGCGACGTGATCTGGACGTGCGGCCTGGCGGCGGTCCCGGACGGCGTGACACCTTCGGTCAGGGCGCATGCGCAGTACACGGACGTGGAGCGAAAGCACCTGCCTTCAGCGTGTCGCTGAACGTCGATCCAGCACGTGGACCGTGTCAGCGACAAGACGTCGGCCGGATGCCGAGCGGCGCGGCTCGCTGCCCGGGAGTCGAGGCACCGGCGGGCCAGTTGCCCGCTCCGCACCGAAAGCGATTCTTGCGAAGCGAGGCTTGAAGGCCGGACGACGTTGTCGCCAAACGCCGACGCTTGGAAACACGAACGCCCGGGAGGGGGGACGGTCCCATGTAAGCCAACCAAGGAGGACCGTTATGCGAAAGATTACATTGGCCACGCTCGTTTCGTCCGTCGTGCTCGGTGCCGCGGTGGCGCACGCCGGCGACACCAAGTGGAGTCAGGAGGAGTTCACGGCAGCCGACAAGGACAAGGACGGCTCCATCACGCTCGCCGAGGCGACGGCTGGCATGCCGAAGCTGGCGGAGAAGTTCGCTTCCGTGGACGCCAACGGGGACGGGAAGGTGTCGGCCGACGAGCTGAACGCCCATAAAAAGAGCGGTGACAAGTCGATGGAGTCCGACGAGGCCACGAGCCCACCGAAGGACCAGTGAGGGCTTCGTCCGCGACCAGTGAGTGAGACATCGGAAAAGCAGGCAACCGAAGGATTGTGACGGACCGATCCGGGACGGATCGCGGTGGGTCTTGCCGTTCCGAACACTCGAGGGATCTTCGCACCCAGCGCACCACGCGTGCGCTGGGTGCGTCTCAATGCTCGAAAACTTCGCTTTCGGGCGGTCGATCCGTCACGTCTCGAACGCTGAAGGCAGTGCAGCCAGAAAACGGTCGACCTCGTCGCGCACCCCGATCGTGACGCGCGACCAGGTGTCGTAACCCGCGAACCGCCGCCCGACGCGAAGCCCCTGCGCGAGCATACGCTGCTGGAACTCGGCCACGGGCCGGCCCGTGTCGAAGAACACGAAATTGCCCTTGGAGTCGGCACGCGGGCGGCCGAGGCGATCGAGCGCCGCGTGCACGCGAGTGCGGTCGTCGATGATCGCGGTGCGCGTCGCTTGCAGGAAACCGCGGTCGTTCAGGCTCGCCGTGGCCGCGGCGAGGCCGGTCGAGTTCGGCCAGACGAGTGACAGCGCGCCGAGACGCGTCGCGAGCGGCGCGGGCGCAATCGCGTATCCGACGCGCAGTCCAGCGAGCCCGTGCAGCTTCGAGAACGTCCTGAGCACCACCACGTTCGGCGCCTCGCGCAGCAGCCCGACCGCTGTCGAACGGCCGGGAACGTCCGTGAAATCGACATAAGCCTCGTCGACGACGACCGTGACGTACCCGGGCACCGCGCGCACGAACGCCGCGAGGTCCTCCGCTGCGACGGTCGTGCCGGTCGGGTTGTTCGGATTGCAGACGTACACGAGACTCGTCCGCGACGTGATCGCGCGCAGCAATGCGCCCAGGTCGTGCCGGTGCTCGCGGTCGAGGTCGATCCAGCGCACGGTCAGGCCGATGCGCTCGGCGAACTCCGGCAATTCCTCGTAGGTGGGCCGCGCGGCGACGAGCTCGCTGCCCGCCGCGGCGCGTGCCGCGAGCAGGCCCGCCATGCGCAGCAGTTCGCCCGATCCGGAACCGATCAAGACCTGCGCAGAGTCCACGCCTTCGTGCAGTGCGAGCTGCCGGCGCAGCGCCTCGATCGACTCGTCGGCATAGCGCGGCGCCGCGGCAATGCTGTCGAGGATGGCGCGCCGGGCAGCCGGCGACGGTCCGTAGGGATTTTCGTTGCCGTTGAGCAGGATCGGGCCGTCGCCCGGACGCGAGGCCGAGACGATGCTGCCGTCGTCGGCGAACACGACGCGGGACGGCCACGCTCCGACC
>DASUYI010000171.1:0-4364 GCA_036377475.1 Steroidobacteraceae bacterium
ACTCGTCCGCGGGCTCCTCGACGCAGGGTGGTTGACGCCCGACCCGACCGGTTGCGGCGTCGTCGTCGATGGCCAGTGTCGCTTGATCGACCGCGCCGGCGTACCCGTGCCCGGCGTGTACTACCTGGGCCCCTGGCTGCGCGCTCGCGACTGGGAAGCCACGGCCGTCGGCGAGTTGCGACGTGCCGCGACGGCGCTCGCCGATCTGCTGGTGCGGGAATCCACCGCGTCGCTGCTACCGCAGCGCGCCACGAATATCGCGTGACTCCCCGACAGGCGAGAGGAAGCATCACGACGGTCCGTCATCTACAGGTGACGAGATTTCGCTGCACCGCAACAATCAATGACGTACTCTCCGTGCGGCGGGGGGTTCAGACAGGTGGGTACGTCATGAATCCCTCGAGATCGAAACACGTTTTTTCGACCATCGTCGCTGCGAGTCTCGTCGTCGGCACAGCGCTGGTCTTCGCAGCGATCAAGCACGCAACCGATCGCATGCTGGTCACCATGTGAGCGACGACGCACGCCCCGCCCGCAGAAAAAAGCGGTAGTCCGGCGTCGTCGATTGCACGGCCGGGTCACGATTCGTGCGCCTCCGGTCAGCGCTGCGGGCCACTGGCGCGTTGGCGCCTGGCGTCACGCACCACGAGTTCCAGCGCGTCGAGAAACCGCGAGCGGTCACGGGGGCCGAACGGCGGCGGGCCGCCCCCGACACCATAGGCCCGCAGATCGGACATCAGCTCACGCGTGGCGAGCGCGTTCCCGATGTTGTCATCCGTGAACGGCCTGCCCGAGGGTCCGAGCACGCGCGCGCCTTTCTTGAGGCAGCGTGAAGCCAGCGGGATGTCCGCCGTGATCACGACGTCCGCCGGCGCCACCTGCTCGGCGATCCAGTCGTCGGCAGCATCGAACGCGCCCTGGACCACGTGCATCCGGACCCGCGGACCCCGCGGCGTCTGCATCCAGCAGTTTGCGACGTACGTGACGGCCAGGCCGTGGCGCTCGGCGACCTTGGCGGTTTCCGGCTTGACGGGGCACGCGTCGGCGTCGACGTAGATGTGCGGGTCGGTCGGCATTGCACCGATCTTCTCACTCGAGGGAAAATTGTTCTTGCTATCTCGGTGCATTGGGCGCTCTATGTAAGGCCACGATTCACATCGAAAAAGCGCCCGATCAATGCACGACAAGTTCCATATCTACGCGAGCGAACTGCAAACCCGCCCGCCCGCCGAACTGGCCGCGGAACGCCGCGAGCAGATCGCCCTCGAGCAGGCCGCCCTGCAGGCAGACAAGGACCGCAACCTCGCCCGGCAGCGGTCGATCGACACGCCGCCCGCGACGAGAATCGCGCTGTGGGAGTCGCGTCACGGGCTCGCGCTGCCACGCGATCCGAAACATCCGCTGATGCGGATCATCGCCGAGAGTACGGATCTCGACGTCGAGCAGGTGCTGGCCGAACGTCAACGTCGCGCACTGCTTCGCGCGGGACACTAGGCTGCCCTGGTCGGCAGCAGAGGCAGGAGCATATGTCGAAGGGAATGGACCGCAAGAAGGAAACGAAGAAGAAGCCCGCCAAGAGCAAGGAGGAGAAACGGGCTGCGAAGACCCAGAAAGCGGCCAAGAGGCGCTGATCTTTCCCGCCGGAGTTTCAACGGCGGACGGCAGCCCCCTCCGCCCAGCTCCTCCACCGGGCCCTTGCCGCGGGCATGCGCGACAGGATTCGAGAATAGAGGCGACACATGGCTAACCCCAGGCTCAGCCAGATCACCGCGACCGCCGAGGATTGGGGTCTCTCGCGTCCGAAGCATCCCGGCGAGGACGACCGCAAACGCAACCTGCCCGCGGTGGCCACGGAACTCAACTCACGGCTCAAGCTGATCTGCAACACCGCCGGTTCCGAGAAGCAGGCTCGAACCGAGATGCGCGAGCAGTTCGGACTTTTCGCACGCTACGGCGTGCCGAACCCGAAGGCTGAACAACTGTTGCTGGCGCTCGTCACCAAAGCATTCCACCCGGGCAAGCACTGACCGCTTGCCCCCCGGGACGAGCCATGACACCCGGGCCCGGGTCGGCTCAGCCGGTCGGTGCAGGCGGCGGATCTTCCTTCTTCTGCTGACGTCGCTGCTGCTTCTCTTCGCGCTTCTTGCGCGCGGCTTCCTCGCGCCGCTTCTTGTCCTGGGAATAGTTCGGGGGTCTGGCCATCGATGCTCCGGGTGGTTGCTGGTGTCGGCGCCGCTGGAAGCCTGCCCTCGCGAGCGCAGGGAACCAAGGGCACATGATGCCGGGAAATGGTCGAACAAAGAATGGCTCATCGCGCCCGGCGGTCTCACGACCCGGGCAGCACCCGGGCGTCGCCACGCAGGACTGCCCGGGACCGGGTCTCAACCGGAGCCGGCGAATCAGGTCGACGCCAGTCGCTGCACGGCGGCCTTGAAGCGCGACTCGACCGCGTCGCGAGACACGTGCCGGCCGTGACGGACGACGCAGCGACCGTGCCGCCAGACACGGTCGATCGGACTGCTGCGCGCACCAAACACCCAGCTGTCGAGGACCGCATCGCCGGACCGGCCGATCAGCGCGACGTGGGCCGGGTCGAGCGTGAACAGGTCCGCAGGCTCGCCGGGCGCGAGCCCCGCCGGGCCGTTCGCAGCGCGCCCCACCGCCTGGGCGCCACCCGCGAGCGCGGCGTCGAACAGCGTGCGGCCGGTCGACGCGCCCGTCCGCGAGACGAGCACGTTGCGCGACCGGTGCAGGAGTCGCTGTCCGTATTCCAGGGTCCGCAGTTCGACCGCCGCGTCGATCATCACGTTCGAATCCGTGCCGATGCCAAACCGCCCGCCTCGAGCCGTGTAAGGCAGTGCCGGGAAAATCCCGTCGCCGAGGTCGGACTCGGTCACCGGGCACAACCCGACGACGGCCCCGCGGTCGACGATGCCTCGGATCTCGGCGTCGTCGATGTGCGTTGCGTGCACGAGGCACCACCGCGCGTCGACGTCCGCGTGATCGAGCAGCCAGGCGACCGGTCGCTGGCCGCTCCACGCGACGCAGTCCTCGACCTCGCGCACCTGCTCCGCCGCGTGGATGTGGAGCGGTGCGCCCGGGCGCAAAGCCGCGACGGCGGCGAGTTCACGCGGGTTCACGGCGCGCAGGCTGTGGGGTGCGACCCCGACGACGGCATCCGGCAGTCTGCGCGCATGGCGTTCGGCCGCCTCGAGGAGACGCTCGAAATCTTCCAGGCCGCAGACGAAGCGCCGCTGCCCCGGGGACGGCGGCAGCTCGCCGAAACTCGCGTGAGCGTAGAACACCGGCAGCAGCGTCAGTCCGATGCCGGTCTGCTCGGCGGCGGCGACGACCTGCGCCGCGAGTTCGCCGACGTCCCGGTACGGTCGACCATCGACCGAGTGGTGGACGTAGTGAAACTCCCCGACGCGCGTGAATCCGGACTCGAGCATCTCGACGAACGCGAGCGCCGAGATCGCGCGCACGTCGTCCGGCGCGAGACGACCGACGAAGCGGTACATGACCTCGCGCCAGGTCCAGAAGTTGTCGTTCTCCGGCCCGCGTTGCCCCGTGAGGCCCGCCATCGCGCGCTGGAAGCCGTGGCTGTGCACGTTGGCCAGCCCGGGCAACGCGATCGAGTGATGACGCTCGTCGTCGTCGTTCGCCGTCACGTCGTGCTCGACGTCGGCGATCCGCCCGTCGCGCACGCGCACGCGGACCGAACGCGCCCAGCCGCCCGGCAACAGCGCGACCTCGAACCAGAGCCTGGCATCGCCCGTCGTCACTGGACGGCATCCACCCGTTTGGTTAGATATGGTCGCCACACTAACCGACCCGCCTGCCCCGAAACAGTGGCCGCCTGACGCATGCGTCGCGGCCGCCGCGAGGAAATGCTCGTGACGCCCGCGTCCCGTCCGTCCTGGCTCGAACTCAGCGTCGGCGATGCGGCCGTGATGGTCAGCATCCCCCACTCGGGCACGGACATTCCTGCGTCGATCGAAGCCAGACTCGTCGATCGCTGGCTCGCGCGCAAGGACACGGACTGGTGGCTCGAGTCGCTCTACGACTTCGTGCCCGCACTCGGCGTGACGCGACTGCGGACGCGGCTGTCGCGTACCGTGATCGACGCCAACCGGGACCCGAGCGGGGCGTCGCTCTATCCGGGCCAGGCCACGACGGAGCTGTGTCCTTCGACGACGTTCGACGGCGAACCGCTGTACCGCACGCACGCGCCCGTGGCGGCGGACGAGGTCGACGAGCGTCGCCGCGAATTCTTCGACCCCTACCACCGCACGCTGGCCGAGGCGCTCGAGCGCCTGCGTGCGCGGCACGAGCGCGTCGTGCTGCTCGAGGCGCATTCGATC
>DASUYI010000172.1:0-6204 GCA_036377475.1 Steroidobacteraceae bacterium
CGACTGCCACGATCCGAACACGATGAAGCTGCGTGTCACGCGCCCTGGCTTCATCGAGGGCATCCAGAAGCTCGCGAACTCCGACGCGCCTGTCCCGCACCTGCCGTCCGTGCAGCAATGGCGTGAAGGCGGTCGAGCCAAGCCCTACGACCCGAACGTCGACGGCACGCGCAACGAGATGCGCTCGTACGTTTGCGGCCAGTGCCACGTCGAGTACTACTGCTCGACCAAGATGCCGCTCACGTTCCCGTGGGGCAAGGGCCTGCGCGCCGGGCAGATGGAGCAGGCGTGGAACGAGACGAAGTTCCCCGACGGCGAGCAGTTCTTCGACTACAAGCACGCCGAGAGCGGCGCGAAGGTCCTGAAGGCACAGCACCCCGAGTTCGAGTTGTGGAGCCAGGGCGTGCACGCGCGCAGCGGCGTCTCGTGCGCCGACTGCCACATGCCGTACATGCGCGACGGCGCCTCCAAGATCTCGGACCACTGGGTCCGCAGCCCGCTGCTCAACGTCAACCGCGCGTGCCAGACCTGTCATCACTTCTCCGAAGAAGAGCTCAAGCAGCGCGTCGACGTGATCCAGACACGCAACTTCGAGTTGATGCAGAGGGGTGGCCAAGCCATCGTCGCGCTGCTCGACGCGCTCCAGGCCGCGAAGGCCGCCGGCGCGACCGAGGCACAGCTCGCGCCCGCGCTCGAGTTGCAGCGCAAGGCGCAGTGGCGGCTCGATTTCATCGCGGCCGAGAACTCGATGGGTTTCCACGCGCCGCAGGAAGCCGCGATGGTGCTCGGCGAGGCGACCGACTACGCGCGCCAGGGCGAACTGTTGGCCCGTGGCTGGAATCAACCGCGGACGACACCGCCCAAGCCGGAGAAGACCGCCGCCGCGAAATAGCCCAGGCGCGACCGCGCCGCCCCGTGCGCGCCGCGGTCGTTGACTGCGCAGCGGACCGATGTTTTAGTCTACCGGTGACGGCCCTCGCGTGTCCCCGCTGCGCAGCTTCGCTGGCCCGCTTGAGGATCGGCGGCGTCGATACCGACGTCTGCGAGGCCTGCGGCGGCCTGTGGCTCGACCGTAACGAACTCGCGCGCTTCGACCGTCCCGACGTCGCGTTCGGCGATGCGCTGGTCGCGCACCTGCGGCAGTTCCCGACGACTCTCCTCGATCACTCGGTGCGCTTGCGGTGTCCGCACCATCCCGGCGTGGGGATGCTGCGCCGGCCATACTCCTCCCGCGTCCCCGTCGAGATCGACCACTGCCCCGAGTGCGGCGGCATCTGGCTGGACGCCGACGAACTGGCCAGCATCCGCGACCTCGTCGCTACCGCGCGCTGAAGACCGTCAGCCCGCCGAGCGCCGCCGCGCCGGTTCGAGCGTGTCCACGCTGCCGATGAGCTCCCGGACGTCGCTGAGCCAGGCCTCGAGTTCGCCGGGCGTCCACGTCGAGCGGTCGATGCCGTGCAGTTCCATCATCTGCGCCGGCGTGCTCGCCTCGGCGTGCCGCGCGAGGGAGCGCAGGTCGCCGGCCGTCAGCACGTGCTCCACCGCGCGACCTTCGACCCGCAGCGTGACCGCCATGACCCAGGCGCCTCCGTGCGGGCGGTCGGAACGAAAGACGCGGATCGCGTGGGCCTGCGGACGCACGCGCTGCCACACGAGACGCCCGTGCGCTTCGAACGGCGCGTCGTCCGTCCGCGGCAGGCGCAGTGGGCGCGCGCGCCGACCGAGGTCGGTGCCACGCGTGGGCTGCACGGCGCGCAGCGCGGCCATCATCGGCCCGCACGCCTTGCGTTCGAGCACGTCCTGCTCGCGCTCGAGGTCCCACAGCCCCATGCGCGTCCATTGGTCGCGTGCGTGCCATTCGGGCATGCCGAGGATCGGGTACAGGCAGATGCCGCCGAGCGGCACGCCCTCGCCGAGCAGCTCTTCGGCCATCGTCGAGAGTTCATGGATCCACGGTGCGCGCGCCTCGCCGAGCGCGCTCGTCTCCGTGATCACGACCTCGCAGCCGTAGCGCCGCCAGGTCGCGCGCACGAGCTCGGCGAGCGGCACGCGGCGCGGGTCGTCGTCGGCGAGCGGCACGCCCTCGCGCCCCAGGGCCCACTGGTTGGTCCAGTAATAGTTGACGCCCACGATGTCGAGGTGCGCGGGCGAGCCGCCGAGTTCCGGCATCAGTCGACCGCTGACGATATCCCAGAACTCGAACACGTAACGCTCGTTGAAGCGGCGTGCGTGCTCGAGCTGCGCGGGATCGGTGCCGTCGACCACGACGCGACAGATCGGGTCCACGTTGACGATGCGGGCGTCCGGACACACCTCACGGATCGCGTCGATGGCACGGATCGCGGCCCGCGCGAGTGAGCACTTGAGCTCGGCCGACCGGCCTCGCGCGTGCGGCGCAAACCGCCCGACCTCGCCGCCGGCCCACGCGAAGAACGAGGGCTCGTTCATCGGCGTGAAATAGCACTGGCCCGGCATGCGCTCGACCACGTAGCGCGCGGTCGCCCGGCAGTAGTCGGCGAAGCGGTCCGAGAACTGCCCGGAGAACGGGTCGAGCTGGTCGGGATACCCGTAGTGAAAGAGGTCCCAGATCACGTCGAAGCCGTGGTTGAGCGCGGCGTTCACGAACGGCTCGGCCGAGGAGAAATCGTAGCGACCGCCGCGGTCCACCAGCGGCCAGCGGATCGCCTCGCGCACCGCGCGGATGCCGACGTCGGCGAGTCGCCGGTAGTCGGCGTCCACGTGCAGGTCGTGCTCGGTCGCCGCGATCTGGTCGATCCACTCGCCGTGCCTGTTGTAGCCGGTCGCGCACTCGAAACCGGCGAGGTAGAAACTACGAAACACGGTCGACTCCTGCGGCCTCGGCCACGGTCGCGCCGAGCGGGCCGACCGCACCGGACCCGCCGGCGACGAGTTCGCGGTAGCGATCGACGAGCTCCGTGCGCTCGCGTGCGAGCGCGCCGTCCGGGTCGACGCGCAGGTTCCAGAGCCCCATCTGCCGCAGGTAGTCGTGCGCCGGCCTGCGCCCCTCGCGATACCCCCATGTCACGAGCGCGAACAGCGGCCACCACGTGTAGCCCACGAGCGGCACGCCGCGCGAACGCACGCGCGCCGTGGCCCGCACTGACTCCTCGAGCCAGGCGCGACGGCGTGCGACCGAGCCTTCGGAGGCGGTCTCGCTGATGAAGAGCGGACGGCGATAGCGCGACCAGTACAGCTCGGCCAGCCGATCGACGATGTTCGCGCTCGCGTACCGCATGCGGATGCGCTGTCCACGCCGCGACTGCACCAGCCGTTTCTCCGAGAACAGCGGGTAGAGATTGATGCCGATCAGGTCGGGGCGCAGCGCACGCGCCTCGAACCACTCGAGGTCGGTGGGGCTGGCGCCGTTGGCGAGCAGCCACTTGAACAGCGCGTGCCCCGGCTGCACGCGGCCGCTCACCAGGTCGAGCGCGAGGAAGACGATCTCCTGGCGTAGCTGGGCCTCGACGGCAAGGTCGGCCGAGATCGCCTCGTACAGGTCGGTCGCGTCCACGTGCGCATCGACGATCTCCGGATCGACCGCGCGCAGGGCCTCGACCGTGCGGACGATGCCACGACAGATACCGACCATGACCTGCACGAACCCGCGCCAGCTGCGCCCGAACGGCGGCCACCAGCCGAGCCGGCCGCAGTACCAGGCCGTCACGCGCGGCTCGTTGAGCGGCGTATAGGTGTGGATGCGGCCATGGAAGCGGTCGGCAACCCGGCTCGCGAATTCCGCGACGAACTCCGGGTAGTCCGGGTTCAGGTACGCGTCGTCGATCCACGCGGGCAGGCCGTAATGCACGAGGTCGACGACGGGCGCGATCCCGAGTTCGAGCAGGCGCTCGAGCGGCCGGTCCGCCCATTCGAAGTCCCACTCCCCGCGTCGCGGGTTGATGCGATGCCACGGGATGCCGTAACGCACGGAACGCAGGCCGAGTTCGGCAAAGAGCGCGAGGTCGTCGTGCATCTGCGGGTAATGCCCGGTGAGTTCGTACTCGTCGAGCGTGCGACCCGTGCGCGCCGACGGCGCCGTGATGAACGTGTCCTCGATGCCGGCGAGCCATTGGAAGGCCGAGGGATCGACGAGCCGCTCAAGGGTGCTGCGCGTGACGTGCACGTTCACGCATCCGTCGTCGCGAGGCGCGGCGCTGGCGGCGCCGGCCTTGGCATCCAGGACGGACCATCGGCGCGCGGCCCCGCGGGCGTGACCTCGAGCGGATCGAGGCAGAGCCGTCGCGCCGACATGTTCGCGTCCCACGCGTGATACGCGAGAAACCGGGCGCCCCGTTGGTCGACCACGACGACGGAGCAGTGCCCCGGCCCGATCACGCGTCCCGGCACCGTCCGCAACACGCGAGGGCCGCGCTCGGCTCCGGCGTCGGACCAGGGCCCGGCGATCGAGTCGGCGACGGCGTAGTCGACGCCATAGCTGTCGGTCTGCCAGCAGCCTCCGCTGTACAGGCAGAAGTAGCGACCGTCATCGCCGCACACCACGAACGGGCCTTCGAGCGTGTGCCAGTCGTAGACGCGGTCGTACATCGCGCGGTTCGTCGCAAAGCGTTGCCAGTCGAACCGCGCTCGCGCGACGGTGAGCACCGCGGTCCCGAGCGCCGTCATGTCGTGCAGTGGACTGACCACCAGCGCCGTGCCGCAGCGTGCCTGGCGACCGGCGTCATCGATCGGCTCGAGAAAATCGCGCGCGTGGAACAGGTACCACCGGCCGTCGACGTCGCGAAACGGGTGCGGGTCGATGGCGAAGGGCACTTCGGCCGGCGAGGTCAATGCCGCGAGGTCGACGTACGGTCCGTACGGACGCGCGCTGACCGCGACGCGCAAGTGATGGCGGGCGTCGTCGTGACCGACCGAGTAATAGAGATACCAGCGGCCGTTCGATTCGGCGACTTCCGGCGCCCAGAAGGCGTTGCCCAGCGTCGGGTCGGGGCGCACCAGTGCGTGACCGGCACGCCGCCAGTGCACGAGGTCCTGCGACACCAGCATCGGGAAGACCGTCGGCG
Source organism: Steroidobacteraceae bacterium (assembly GCA_036377475.1). Lineage (GTDB taxonomy): Bacteria > Pseudomonadota > Gammaproteobacteria > Steroidobacterales > Steroidobacteraceae > RPQJ01. The sequence goes on from DASUYI010000172.1 coordinate 5,040, forward strand.
TGCTCGCGCTGACGGCGATGCCGGCCGCCTCGGCGGCGCCGGTCCCGATCGCGAAATAGTGCGCACCCGACCGCCAGACGAACGGGTCGGCGAAATACTCGGGGTGGACGGGATTCGTGTACGTGGGCGAGGACGCCGTATCCATGCGGGGGTGTCGCGGCCTGCGCTTGGGTCACAAGAAGCGGCCAGACTCCGCGGTCGGGCGTGTCACCGCTATAGGCGCACGCTGGCGATCGCCGTGGTCCCGGTCGCACGGGCGGTCCGTGAAAAACTTGCCGTCGAGTGCCACCCCGCGCGGTCGGCGTCGGCACGCCCGGGTCGACGAGACCGCGTCAACTCGCCAGTTCGCGCCCGATCAGCAACCGCTGGATGTCGGACGTGCCTTCGTAGATCTGGCACACGCGGACGTCGCGGTAGATCTTTTCGACCAGGTAGTCCTCGACGTACCCGTAGCCGCCGAGCACCTGCACCGCCGCGGACGCCACCCGCTCGGCGCGCTCGGACGCAAACAGCTTCGCCATGCAGGCTTCCTTGAGGCAGGGCTGGCCCGCGTCCTTGAGCGCGGCCGCGTGCAACACGAGCTGCCGTGCGGCTTCGACGTCGGTCGCCATGTCCGCCAGGCGGAATGCCACGGCCTGGTGTTGCGTGAGCGGCTTGCCGAACGCCGTACGGTCACGGGCATAGTCGACCGCGTGCTCGAGCGCGGCCGCCGCCATGCCGACGCTCTGCGCGCCGATCCCGATCCTTCCGGTCTCGAGGTTCGCGAGCGCGATCCGGTAGCCTTCGCCCTCGTCGCCGATCCGCAGTCGCTCCTCGACGAACACGTCCTCGTACACGAGCTGCGCGGTGTCGGAGGCGCGCTGGCCGAGCTTGGACTCGAGCCGGCCGACCCGAAAGCCTTCGGCGTCAGTGGGCACCAGGAAGGCGCTGATGCCACGCTTGCCGGCGGTCGGATCGGTCACCGCAAACGTGACCGCGACGCCGGCCACGGCGCCCGACGTGATGAACTGCTTGGTGCCGCTGAGCACGTAACCGCCGTCGACACGCCGCGCCGCCGTGCGCAGGTTCGCCGCGTCGGAGCCCGCCTGCGGTTCCGTGAGGGCGAACGCGCCGATCATTTCACCCGCCGCCAGCGGGCGCAGATAGTGCTCCTGCTGCCAGGGCG
>DASUYI010000173.1:0-2237 GCA_036377475.1 Steroidobacteraceae bacterium
ATCCGCTGGAAGAGCTTCACCGCGTGGCGGCAGGACCACTGCGCGCTGCACAGCTACCGGCAGATCGTGCGGCGCTTCGCGCGGCACGGGTTCGACACCGCGTTCTTCGACATCCCTGTGGTCACGGATTTCTTCCGCTGGAAGGTGCGGCGCTACCTCGGCCGGCCCGGCCTCGCCCTGCTGCGCGTCGCCAACCCGGATCGCTTTCCGCGCGCGCTGCGGACCAATTTCTACGTCAGGGCCCGTCGGCGCGACTCGCGATGAACATCTCCCGCAAGCCGAGCCCGGCCGGCCCCGATCAGGCGCGGCACGTCCGTGCCTACTGGAACGCCCGCATCCACGATCTCGAGATGACGTCGCAGCCGGTCGGGTCGCGCGGGTTCTTCGACGAGCTCGACGACTACCGGTTCGACAAGCTCGCCTACCTGCCGAAGGTCGTCGACTTCAACGGCTTCCGCGGTCAGCGCCTGCTCGAGATCGGCTGCGGCGTCGGCACCGATCTCGTCCGCCTGGCGCGCGGCGGCGCCCGCGTCGTCGGGCTCGATCTCGCAGAGACGGCAGTGTCGCTGGCGCGCCAGAACCTCGCCGCGCACGGCCTGTGCGGGTCGGTGATGGTCGGCGACGGCGCCGCGCTGCCGTTCGCCGACGCCGCGCTCGACGTCGTCTACGCGCACGGGGTGCTGCAATACGCCCCCGATCCCCGCCGCATCGTCGAGGAGGCGCAGCGGGTGCTGAAGCCGGGCGGCACGGCGATCTTCATGGTCTACAACCGGGTGTCGTGGCTGCGCGCGATGTCGGCGATCACCAAGGTCGATCTCGAGCACGAGGACGCGCCGGTGCTGCGGCTCTACTCGATCCCGGAGTTCCGCAACCTGATCCGCGGCTTCAGCGCGACGACGCTCGTCCCGGAACGCTTCCCGGTCAAGTCGCGGCTGCACAAGGGCTGGAAGGCGACGCTCTTCAACAGCGTCTTCGTCGGCGCATTCAACGCCATCCCGCGCCCGCTGGTGCGGCGGTTCGGGTGGCACCTGATGGCGATCTGTAAGAAGTAGGGGGGTCGCGATCCTTGCGGGCGCCGCGTGCTTCGCGACAGGGCCGTGGACTGCGAACGGAGCTGCTACTGCGCCGCCGTGGACAGAGCGACCTTGTGGTGGAACCGCCGCTTTTCCACCGCCGCGCGCACCAGGAACTTCGCGTACGGCGCTACCTGCTTGATCGCCGCCACGTTCATCTGGCACGGGCTGAGGCAGGTCGGGCACTTGGTGTCGCGGATCGCATCGCGGTGCGCCTGCGACGCGGCGCTGAAGTAGAGCTCCTCGGGGTCGGTGTCCTTCACGTTGCCGACGACCTCGCTGTTCTCGCAGAAGAACAGTCCGCCGTCCGGGTTGAGCATGATCCCCTGGGTCTGGAACGGGCACGGCGCCAGGCGGTGGTAACCGTTGGCGATCATGTCGGCGTAGTGCATGTAGACGTAGTTCTGCCCGTCGAACACCGAGTCGTGGCGGACGCGATCGAGGAAGAACTGCCGCATCCGCTCTTCTTCTTCACCGTGCGGCGCGATGTTCTCGGCCAGCCCGGTGTTGCCGAGCATCGGCTCGGTGAACCGCACCATGTTGAAGACGATGTCGAGGTTCTCGCTCCTCGCCCAGGCGAGGATGTTCTCGGCGTCGTCGAGGTTGGTGTGGAAGATCGTGGTCGAGATGCCGAAGTTGAAGGCGTACTTCTTCTGCAGCTCCTTCATCGCGCGGATGGTCTCGTTCGCCTTCTCGAACCCGCGCTTCACCGACCGCACCCTGTTGTGCATCTCGCCGACGCCGTCGATCGAGACGCGCGTGCTGAAGATGATGCCGCGCTCGTCGCACATCTCGACGATCTTCAACAAGAACATCGACGACACCGAGAACATCCTCGCCTGGGCCAAGCGCGAGAAGCTCGACATCGTCTTCAACATGGTGCGGTTCACCGATCCGATGCTCGGCAACGGCGATCTGGCGGAGACGTGCGCGCCGGTCGGCGAGGAAGAAGAGCGCATGCGCCAGTTCTTCCTCGACCGCGTGCGGATGGACCCGCTGCTCGACGGCCAGAACTACATCTACATGCACTACGCCGACATGATCGCCAACGGGTATCACCGCACCGCGCCGTGCCCGTTCCAGACGCAGGGCGTGATGTTGAACCCCGACGGCGGCATGTTCTTCTGCGAGCTCAGCGACGTCGTGGGCAAGGTCACCGAGGAA
>DASUYI010000174.1:0-5901 GCA_036377475.1 Steroidobacteraceae bacterium
GCGAACCCGCCCCTCGCGGTCCGGATAGCATCAATGTAGGTCCAATATAGAACCAATGTGACAAAAGTACCAGCCCTCTGTGTCGACTTATGCAGTTTCTCGATAACAGGCTATTTATTAACTGGATTTTGTGCTCGATGAAACATTCATTGGACTTCCATCGCGAAGATTGGTATTTCTTTGGTACTGCTGCGGACAGTCAGCGTCCTGGCAGGGGCACCGGAGACACTGCATGACGACGCTTGCACAACGGATCGGTCCGCTCGGCGACGGCGATCACCGTCCGCTGTACCAGCAGCTCGAGCGGGCGTTGCGTCGGGCGATCGAGGGCGGGCAGATCGCCCCCGACGACGCGTTGCCGCCGGAGCGCGACCTGGCCACGGATTTCGGCGTGTCACGGATCACCGTGCGCAAGGCGATCGACGGGCTCGTGCAGGAAGGACTGCTGGTCCGCCGCCAGGGTTCGGGCACGTTCGTGCGCGTCCGGGTCGAGAAGAACTTCTCGAAGCTGACGTCGTTTTCCGAAGACATGCGCGCGCGCGGCCGCACGCCGCGCAGCGTCTGGCTCAAGCGCTCCGACGGCACCGTGACCCCCGAAGAGGCGATGTCGTTGCGGTCGAGCCCGGGCACGCCCGTCTTACGGTTCCACCGCATCCGTTACGCGGACGACGCACCCATGGCGCTCGAACGTGCGACCGTGCTCGCCGATTGCCTGCCGTCGATCGACGCCGTCGAGTCTTCGCTCTACGAGGCGCTCGAGCGCAGCGGCCACCGTCCCGTGCGCGCCCTGCAGCGACTGCGCGCCGTGCTGTTCGACGCCGAGCAGGCCGAGCTGCTCGCCGCGCGCGAACGCGACCCGGGATTGCTCGTAGAACGCATCGGTTTCGACCACGACGGTCGCGCGATCGAGTTCTCGCAGTCCTGGTATCGCGGCGACACGTACGATTTCGTGGCCGAACTGAGCGACCAGTCGTGAGCGTCGTGGTGCGCACGAACCCACGGACCACCCGCATGCACGTCGAGGCCGCCGAGGCTCCCGCGGTCGTGCAAGCGCAACTGCTGCGCAACGCACCGGCCGTGCGGGAACTCGCGACGCGCCTGCGACGATCGCCGCCGCGTGCCGTGGTGACCTGCGCCCGCGGCAGCTCCGACAACGCCGCGACCTATGCGCGCTACCTCGTCGAAACGCGTCTCGGCCTGCTGACCTCTTCCGCGGCGCCGTCGGTGAGTTCCGTTTACGGCGCGAACGCCGATCTCGAACACACGCTCGTGCTCGTGATTTCGCAATCGGGGGCGAGTCCCGACCTGGTCGCGACCGCCGAGGCGGCGCGGCGCAACGGCGCGTTCGTTCTCGCGCTCGTCAACGTCGAGGACTCGCCACTCGCGCAGCTCGCAGACCTCACGTTGCCGCTCGCGGCCGGAGAAGAAACCAGCGTCGCGGCGACCAAGACCTGCCTGGCGTCGCTCGCGGCGATCTCGCAGCTCGTTGCCGAATGGGCGGACGACCCGGCCCTGCGCGACGCCGTCCACGGCTTGCCTGCCGCGCTCGATCGCGCCTGGAGCCTGGACTGGAGCGCCGCGATCGAGCCGCTGCGCGCGGCCGGCAGCGCGTACGTGGTGGCCCGGGGCGTCGGCCTCGGTGTCGCGCAGGAATGGGCGCTCAAGCTCAAGGAGACGAGCCGCATCCACGCCGAGGCGCAGAGCGCGGCCGAGGTGCGACACGGCCCGATGGCGCTCGTCCGGCCGGGCTTCCCCGTGATCCTGCTCGCACAGCACGACGAAACGCACGAGGGCGTCGTCGAACTCGCCCACGACATGGCGGAGCGCGGCGCCGTGACGCTGCTCGCCGGCGGCACGGCCGAGGGCGCACGGTCGCTGCCGACGATCACCGCCCACCCCGCGATCGAGCCGCTGCTCGCGACGCAAACGTTCTACCGTTTTGCGAACGAGCTCGCGCTCGCGCGTGGTCTCGATCCGGACCGCCCCGCGCACCTGCGCAAGGTGACGCAGACACGCTGATGCGCCACGCCCTCCTCAATGCCCGCGTGCTGCTCGACGACGGATTCGTCGACGACCGAGCCGTGCTGATCGAGGGTGCGCGGGTTGCAGCCGTCGTGGCCCCCGACGATCCCGCCGTGCGCGACGCGGCATCGCGCCAGGACCTGTCGGGGCTCATGCTGTTGCCCGGGTTCCTCGACACGCAGGTCAACGGCGGCGGCGGCGTGCTGTTCAACGACGCACCGAGCGTCGCATCGATCCGCCGGATCGGCGAGGCGCATCGCGGGTACGGCACGACCGGCTTCCTGCCCACACTGATCAGCGACGACCTCGACGTCGTCGCGCGTGCGATAGCGGCGACCGACGCGGCGATCGCGGCCGGCGTGCCCGGCGTCGTGGGCATCCACATCGAGGGTCCGTACCTGAACTCGGTCCGCCGCGGCACGCACGACCCGAGCAAGCTGCGCAGCCTCGACGCCGGCGCGCTGCAGTTGCTGACCTCGCTGCGTCGCGGTCGAACGCTCGTGACGCTGGCACCCGAGGTCGCGAGCACCGGGATGATCCGCCGCCTGGTCGAGGCCGGCGTGATCGTCGCGGCGGGCCACACCAACGCGACCTATCGCGAAATCACCGCCGCCCTCGCAGAAGGCCTGCGCGGGTTCACGCACCTGTTCAACGCGATGTCGCAGCTCACCGTGCGCGAGCCCGGCGCCGTCGGGGCTGCGCTCGACGACCGTGAGAGCTGGTGCGGCATCATCGTCGACGGCCGCCACGTCGACCCTGTGGCGCTGCGGCTCGCCCTGCGCTGCAAGCCCGTCGATCGCTTCATGCTGGTAACCGACGCAATGCCGACGGTCGGTGCGGACGCCAAGTCGTTCAACCTGCAGGGCAAGCCGATCTCCGTCGAGGACGGCGTGTGCGTCGACGAAATGGGCGTGCTCTCGGGTTCGGACCTCGACATGTCCGCCGCCGTGCGCAACGCGACCGCGCAGCTCGGCGTCGATCTGGCGACGGCGGCCCGGATGGCGAGTCTGTACCCCGCATCGTTCCTCGGGCTCGAGCACGAGCTCGGGCGCATCGCACATGGGTATCGCGCCAACCTCGTCGCCGTCGACGCAGGCGTGCGCGTGGCCCACACCTGGATCGACGGCGCGCGTCTCTAAAGGCGGCGGCCTAAAGCTCGATCCGCTCGCCCGTGGGGTCGTACAGCGGTTCAGCGACACGACGCACGGATGCCGTCGGCCGGCGATCTACACCTCCCACGGGCGGGAAGCCAGACCGCAAAACGAACGGACCGCGAGGCTCCACCTCGCCGGCCCGTCGTATCTCAGCGGCCGCATGTTCCAGCATCCGGGCCGCGTGCTCCGGTCCGAACTCGGCAAGAAGTTCGTCCTTGAGCTCACGCGTGAGGCGCTCGATCCGGAGGGGCTTGTAGTTCATGCCGCCGGGCGGACGGTGATCTCGTTCTTGACGTCGCGGACGCCGTCGACCTTGCGCGCGATGCTTTCGGCCGCCGCTTTCTCGGCCGCACTCTTTGCGAAGCCCGACAGCATGACCGTGCCATTCAAGGTCTCGACGGTAATCGAGGTGCCCGCGACCCGGTCGTCGTCCAGCATGCGAGTCTTGACGCTGGCGGTGATGGCCGATTCGAAGTACGACGACTTCGGACCGGCCTACAAACTGGGCTACGAGCGTTACCCGGACTATAACGGGCAATCCTTCGACCAGGCCGAGCCCGACCTGCGTCGCGACTGGGATACCCGGCGTGGCGATTCGCGCCTCTCCTGGGACGAGGCCAAGCATGCGACACGCGATGCGTACAACCGCGCACGCGACTCGGCCGAGCGGATGGCGCCCGGCGATTCCGACGGCGACGGGAAGTAGCGCCAGCGCGGACTTCGGTGGCAGCGCATCCGGTACGGGTGCGCCGCCGATCGCAATGGCACGCAAGTGCCGAGTCCGAGTTCACCATCAGCGTCGGCTGATCGTCCCTGGGGACGATGAAGATCACGGCCGGGCGGCCACCGCCTCCCGGCCGTTTTTCGTTGCGGTCGGCAGCCGCATGAAGTGCGGGAGGATGTGATACTGCGGCGGCCCGAACTCCCTGAACACAAAGCACGGCATGGCGATCCGCCCGCAGACGCTGCTACCCAAAACAACTCGACTGGCGACGTCTGCATGTCCGCGACTCGATGTGCGATCGTCGAAGTTCGTCACCATCGCGATTTGCGTCCTCGCCTCCTTGGCATTGCTGCCGCCAACGGCCGGCGCCACGCCGGGTCCGCTCGAGGCGCAGATGGAGCAAGTGCTGCGCGAAGAAGGACTTTCCGGCGCCGTGTGGGCCTTGGTGGGGCCGGGACGCACTGACGTCGGCGCCGCCGGATACAGCGATGCGCGCACGACAGCGCCGATGCGACCGGACCACCGGGTCCAGGTCGGTTCCGTCGGAAAGGTCGTGCTCGCCATTGGAATTCTGAGGCTCGTCACCGAGGGGCGCTTGTCATTGGACACGCCCGTGACCGGGTTGCTGCCCAAGGTGGCGCTGACGAACGCCTGGTCCAGGACGGATCCGGTGCGCGTGAAGCATCTGCTCGCGCACACCGCCGGCCTCGACCACAGTCGCTTCTGGCAGGTATTCAGCCTCGAACCGACGCCCGACACGCCCTTGATCGCATCGGTGCGCGGCGACGCGTCGCTGTTGCGCGTCCAGTCGCGCCCCGGCAGTCGCTATGCCTATTCGAATGTCGGCTACGCACTGCTCGGCATGATCATCGAATCGGTGACGCGCGCGAGGTACGAGAACTACCTCGACGAGCAGGTTCTCGCGCCGCTGGGCATGAACGAAAGCACGTTTTGGTTCGTGACCCAGATCGGCCCGCACGGCGACCGTCGCCTCGCGATGGGTCATTTCGAGCAGGGCGTCGCGCAAGCGGCGGTCCCGATGTACCTGCGGCCCGCCGGTCAGTTCACGACGACCGCGGCCGACATGTCCCGGCTGGCGCGCTTCCTGATGGGCGACGGTACGATCGACGGCGAGCCGTTCGTGGCACCCGCATTCGCGAGCGCGCTCGGCGAGCCACATGGGACCGAGGCTGCGCTCGCCGGACTGTCCATCGGGCATGGCCTTGCGCTCGCCGGACGGGATCGACACGGGGTCTATGGCTCGTGCCATCCCGGCACCACGATCGGGTTCGTGGCGATGTTCTGTGTCTACCCCGAGCACGGTCGAGCCTTTTTCGTCGGCACCAACACGGACAGCGAAAAGGCCGACTATGACCGTCTGAACCGGTTGTTGATCGCGTCGCTGTCGATGCCAGCCCGCCCGACACGGATCGAACGGGCGTCCACGCCGCCGCCGGACGTCGAAGCATGGAATGGCGTCTACGTGCCGGTGCCGAAGGCGATGTCCAGCCTCGCGTGGCTCGACGACCTGTTCAATTTCGTACGGGCCGAGTGGGATGGCCGCGTGCTCCGCCTGACCACGTTGCAGGCCGACGAACGCGTGCTCGAACCCGTCGGTGCGGGTCGGTTGTTCCGCGCGAGAGACAGGGACGCCCCGTCACATGTCCTGCTCGTCGGGCCCGACGGCAAGCGCGTCATCAGCGACGGCCTGCACAGTTACGAGCGCACGTCCCTGGCGCGACTCGTGTTCGGCTGGACGAGCACGGCAGTGGGCCTGCTGGGCCTGGGCTACGTGTTCGTCGTCGGTGCGGTCCGCACGCTGCGGCGTCGAATGTCGCCGCAGGACCCGATGTTCATCCCGTTCATCGGCGTGCTCGCCCCCGCGGTGCCGATTCCATTGTTCCTAGGACAGTCGTTCCTGCAACTTGGCGACCAAACCGCGGCCAGCCTGGCGCTGGCGACCGTGACCGCGGTCTTACCGGTCACGTTGGTGATCGGCAT
>DASUYI010000175.1:0-2601 GCA_036377475.1 Steroidobacteraceae bacterium
CGAAGCAGGTCCGACGGTTCGCCCCACGGCGTGTGCACGCGCTGCTCCTGCACGTCCTCGAGCCCGGGCAGGTCGTAGATGCCCGAGCCGCCGATGATCCCCAGCACTGCCTGCGTCATGGGGACACTCCGAATTCTGCAGAAAATGGGGACACTCCGGATCTCCGGCTCCGACCTGGGAAATTCTTCAACTTACGGAGGCTTGCAAGCCCTGGAACGCTAGCGAAAAGTCGAGGGTCCCGGGCCGAAGCGCAAATACATCGATTTTTCCCGCACCGAAATTCGGAGTGTCCCCGTTTTCATGGAAATTCGGAGTGTCCCCATTTTCAGGCGAGCCCGTGCGCGGCGCGGCTGCGGGTCTCCTGCGACTTGAACGCGTTGAAGCGCGGCAGGAACTTGTCCCAGTCGATGATGTGCGCGTCGAGTTCCGGGCCGTCGATGCACGCGTGCTTGCGCACGAGCTTGCCGTCGATCGTGACCGGGACCATGCAGGCGCCGCACATGCCGGTCGCGTCGACCATGATCGAGTTGAGGCTCGCCACCGTCTTCACTTCGTAGGGCCGCGTGAGATCGCTCACGGCGCGCATCATCAGCGGCGGGCCGATCGTGATCACCTCGACGACCCTGCGCCCCTTGCTGCGCGCACCGTCCTTCAGCATCGCCTCGAGCGGCGTCGTCACGAAGCCCTGCTGGCCGAACGTGCCGTCGTTCGAGGTGTAGATCACGTCGAGCTGGTCGCCGAACTGGGCCTGCAGTCGGCCGATGCGCTCGTGCTCGCCGGTCCAGAACAGGAAGCCCGCCGAGCGGAACCCCGCGATCAGCGTGCAGTGATTGCCGCGTCGCAGGTGCTCGCGCAGGATCGGGTACACCGGTGGCAGGCCCACGCCGCCCGCGGTGAACACGACCGTTTCGTCCACGGCGTACTCGTGGATCTCGCTCGGGCGTCCGAGCGGTCCGGCGATGCCGGCGAACGAATCTCCGACTGCCATCCGGTTCATCAGCGTCGAACTCGTGCCGACGCCCTGGATCACGAGGTCGATCGTGCCCGCCTTCGCGTCCCAGTCGGCGAGCGTGAGCGGAACCAGTTCGCCGTCGCCCCAGCCGAGCACGCGCACGAACTGCCCTGCCCGCGCGGCACGCGCGACGAGCGGCGCACGGATCCGGAACTCGACGATGCCGCCCGCCAGCTCAGTCTTGTCGACGATCGTCGGGCTCGCCTGCCCCAGCTCCGTGTAGCGCGCAGCCTTCTCGACGCGCTCGCGGACCTCTTCGGCCGTGAAGGGAATCTCCCCGACGATCTCCCGCGCCGCGGCCTGGCCGTCGCCCGCAGCGCGGATGGCCGTCGAACCGCCGCGTGAGGCGTCGCCGCCCGAATAGACGTCGGGGATCGAGGTCTTGTGCGAGCCCTGCTCGTCCAGCGAGATCGCGCCCCACTTCGTCGTCTTCAGCGCGGGCTCAGCCTCGGCCATGATCGGGTTGGCCGTATTGCCGAGCGCCATGATCACGAGGTCGACCGGGACGCGTTCGACCTGTCCCGTCTTGACGGGGCTGCGCCGCCCCGAAGGGTCGGGCGGACCGAGTTCGTTGACGTCGAGCACCGCGTGCGTGATCCAGTTCGTCTTGCCGTCGCCGAGGAACTCGCTCGGTGCACGCAGCTCGCGCACGGTGATGCCTTCCTCGAGTGCGTGGTGTAGTTCCTCGACCCGCGCGGGCATTTCCCGGAGCGTGCGGCGGTAGACGATCGTGACCTCGGCGCCAAGGCGGCGTGCCGTGCGCGCCGCGTCCATCGCGGTGTTGCCGCCGCCGATGACGAAGACCTGCTTGCCGCGCGTGTCGGGCAACGGCGTCTCGTACTGCGCGTCGATCGCCCGCATCAGGTTGACGCGCGTCAGGAACTCGTTCGCCGACATCACCCCGAGCAGGTGCTCGCCCGGGACGTTCATGAACGTCGGCAGCCCCGCACCGGTGCCGACGAAGATCTTCCAGAACCCCGCGGTCTTGAGGTCGTCGAGCGTCGCGGTCTTGCCGACCACGAAGTTGCGCACGAAGCGCCCGCCGAGCAGCGTGATCTTCTGCACGACGTCGTCGATCAACTCGTTCGGCAAGCGGAACTCGGGGATGCCGTAACGCAGCACGCCGCCGAGCTCGTGGAACGCCTCGAACACGGTGACCGGGAAACCCTCGGCCGCGAGCAGGTACGCGTTGATCAGGCCTGACGGCCCCGAGCCCACGACCGCGATCGGCGGCTTGCCGGCCTTTGCCCAGGGGCTCACGACGCGCGCGAAACGACCCGCCACGTCCGGGTTCACGAGCTTCTCGTGCTGGGGCAGGAACCACTCTAGCTGGCCGATCTCGATCGGCCTTCGTGTATGGGTGCAGACCCCCTGGCACTGCAGCTCCTGCGGGCAGACGCGCCCGGTGACGTTCGGCAGCGGGTTGCAGCTCTCGATCAGCTCGAGCCCCTGCCGGAACTTGCCCTGGCCGAGCAGGTCGAGCATCTCCGGGATGTGGATCTTGACCGGGCAGCCTCCCTTCGGCTCCTTGCGGTTCTGCAGCAGCACGCCGATCTCGCAAGGCCGGTCCTGGCACTGCTTGTCGCGCA
>DASUYI010000176.1:0-4242 GCA_036377475.1 Steroidobacteraceae bacterium
GTCGCGTCCTGCTGCACCTCGACACGCGCGGGCCGACGCGCTTCGGTCTTGGCCGCGGTCGTCGACGCCTGCGCGGCCACGACGCCCAGCACGACGAACCATGCCACGCCTAGCTGCGCACCGATCCTCACGCGGGGTTCAGAGCGGTTTCGCATTGGCCACGACTCCCTGGTTGGTCAGCACCGGCTCGACCTGCGTCGTCTGCACCGGCGCCGACGGCTGCGGATCGGCGCCGTCGGTAGACGAGGCCGGCGCCGGCACGGCCGCGGCATCCGGGGCGACGACCGCGGGCACGACGATCAGCGACGCGGGCGATCGGTAGGCATAGGTATCGATCGAGCCCAGGAACCCGCCGCTCAATTCGCTGCGCGCGTAGCGCGCCGGCACCAGTCTGGCGAGCTGGGTGAGGCTCTGCTCTGTCCACCGGCCGAGCACGCCGGCACGCATGAGCTCGAGGTTCTTCTCGTGCACGCCGATGCCCTTCTCCTCGAACGGCAGCGCTTCGTCCTCGAGCTCGATCTCGTACTGCTTGAGCTCGGCCGCGCTGAGGTCGGTCGGGCGCTGCGACTCGAGCAGCGCGCGACTGAAGTCCAGGTAGGTTTCGGCGAGGTAGTAGGTCGCCGCGGCCGTCACCTCCGCGATCTCGTATTCGACCAGCCGGTCGAGCGCGCCGATCAGCGAATCCATCAGGCCTTGCTTCACCTGCAGCGTGGTCTCGAACGGCTGCAGCAGCTTGACCGCGACGAACTCGCCGTGCAGCTTCTCGGCCAGCACCAGCGCGGAGCGTGCCGCGACCGTGCGCGTGCGTCCCGTCCGCTCGGCGCCGGCCGCCGCGTCGGCACTGACGATCTCGCCGAGCTGCTGGTGGTACCGCGCCATGTCGTTCTTCGCCTTGTACAGCTCGGCGATCCGGGCGCGCGTTTCGATCGCCGTCTCGACCGGGTGCGGGAACTGCGTCACGTAGCGGCCGTAGACGTCGATGGCGCGATCGCGGTCCTGCGACTGTTCGTAGAGCTCACCCGAGACGAGCATCGCCTCGCCACGCAGCGCCGGGTCCTGCGACTCGGTTGCGACCCGGTCGTACTCGCCGGCGGCCCGCGCGAGCTGCCCGCTCTGCCGGTAGACGAACGCAATCTGCTTGGTCGCCTCGCGCTGCAGTTCGTGCTGCGGGTACGCGCTGCGGAAGGCCTCGAGCACGCTGGCCGCCGCGGTCCAGTCCTGCAGCTGGATCAGCGCGGCACCCGCGTCGTACTCCGCCGCCGGCCGGATCGTCGAGGTCGGCGCCGCCTGGCGCACGCGGAGGAAGTGGTCGGCCGCGGCTCGGTAATCCTGCGCGGCATTGGCGGCTTCGCCCTGCTTGTAAATCGACGCCGCGAGGTTGTCGACGAGCGGCGCCCGGGACTGGTCTTGCGGCGAAGTCGCCGCCAGCACCTGCGTGTAGCCGACCTCCGCCGGGGCGTACTCGGCCAGTTCGAACGATGCATGGGCCACGACCAGCCAGGCCGAGCGACGAATCGCCGCGTCAGCGCCCGGATACGCGTCGATCACCCGCTGCGCGGCCGTGATGGCCGGGCGGAAGTCTTTCATCTCGTAGAGGTCGTCGGCGGCCGCGCCGAGCACCGTGGCGGCCTGCTCGTGCTGCGGGAACGTGTCGGCGAACTTGATCGAGCTCGCGACGGTGTCGCGCTTGACCGAGTCGCGCTGCGCGTCGGCGGCGACCTTCAGGTTCTCGCGATGCGCGTAAATCGCGGCATAGCCAGCCGCGGCGGACCTGTCGTGCGCCGGATAGCCGTAGGCCGTCTTCTCGTACTGCTTCGCGGCCTGGCCGAAGTCCTTGTGCTCGAGCAGCAGGTCCGCGAGCTGGTAGTTGATCTGCGGCGATTCCGCGTCCGTCGGGAACGAGGCGAGGTAATCGCCGTACCAGCGCTGGGCCTCGCCGTAATTCGCGAGCCTGTCGCCGGCCAGCGCCGGGTCCTGGTACTGCGCGTGGTAGTGGTTGGCGAGGTCCTTGAGGTTGGACTTCAGGAAGGCGAGGACCTCGGGCGACGCGGCGGGCTCGAAGTGCCGCCAGTATTCGGACGCGAGGCCGTACTTGGTGGCGAACTCCTTCTTCGACTCCAGCACGAGCTTCGGGAACTTGCCCTGCGTGAAGATCTCGATCACGCGCATGCTGAAGCGCGGCGACAAGCGGTGGTACGGATACAGCTCGACGAACGACTTGTAGGCGTTGGCGGCGTCGTCGTACCGCAGCTTGCCGAGGTAGTACTCGCCGAGGTTGCCGTAGACGCGGTCTTCGTAGCCGCGCTGGCCGTGGGTCGAGAAGTACTCGCGGACGACGTCGGGGCCGCCGAGGTTGCTGAAGCTCAGGCTGATCACGCGGAACGTGTCGGTGACCCGTCGCTCGTCGTCCACCTCGTGCTGCTGGTCGAAGTCGTAGCCGATCGAGACCTTGAAATCGAGCAGGGCCATGTACCGGTGCAGGGCCTCGTCGTAGAACTCCTGCTTGTAGAGCGTCCAGCCGAGCTTGTAGAGCGCGAGCTCGTAGTACGAGGACGACGGGCCCAGGCTGATGATCGACGCGTAGGCCGTCTCGGCTTCGCGGAACTTGCGGCGCGTGAAGTTGAACTCGGCGCGCCGGAACTGCACTTCGTCGTAGTGTCCCGAATGGGGATACCGCGCGATCATCGCTTCCATCGTCTGCATCGCGTCTTCGGTGCGTCCAAGCTCGTCGTACGCGCGTGCTTTCTGGTAGAGCACCTTGTCCGCGTGTTCGTAGTTGGGGTACTCGGACAGCAGGCGGTCGTAGAGCGCGATGGCCTCGAGCGGGCCGCTGGGTTCGGCAACGCCGGCCATCGCCGCAGCCTGCCCGGCCCCGTCGGTCGCGTCCGTCAGCTCGGCCTGCGCGGTCGTTCGCTTCTCGAATTCGCTGTCGGATTCCGTCAGCCCGGCCGGGATCACGGCCGCGGTGGCGACGCGTGGCTCGGTCACACCAATCGCGGGCTCGGCACGCTCCGGCGCCGCCATCTCACGCGGCTTGCCGTCGCCCGCGCGAATGCCGAACTGCTTCTCGATCTGCAGGTCGGCGAGCCGGCGCATCGCTTCCGGCGTCATGGCGCTCTGTGGCGTTTCCTCGAGGAAACGCCGGTAACCCGCCATGGCCATGTCGAGGCCCTGCTCGACCTTGACGTCCTGCAGGTCGGGCTGCGCATTGCGCAGTTCGGCGAGCGTGTGCCGCTCGGGGGTCTCGGCGCAGCCGACGACCAGCACCGGGGCCAGCACGAGCGGCAGTGTGAAGCGTCGAATCATGGCTGCACCCCCGCGGTCTGCAGGCGCGAGGCGCGGTCGTAACTGTCGGCCACGGCATAACGGGCCTGCGTCTGCAGGTCCACGAGCCGCTCGCGACGCAGCTTGAGCTGGTTGATGGAGGCGGTTTCGATCACGTGACCCTGACGGGCCATCACGAGGTCCACGCGCTGCAGCGCGCTGCCGACGCGTTCACGCAACCGCGCGAGCTGCACGTCGTAGCCGACGTAGCTGTGCGTGGCCGCCTGCCGGGAACGCACGAACGCCTGGTACTGGGCATGCATCGCGTCCACGTGCGCGTTGAGTTCGTGCAGGTGCTCGTGCGCCTCGGTCAGGCGCTCGTGGTACTCCGTGCGCAGTTTCCACGTGAGGGTCCCCTGCACTCGCGCGACGCGCTGGCGCAGTGCGTCGGCCTCGGGGCCTTCGGCGCCCTCGAGCGCGCGGCGCAGCGCGGCGAGGCGTTCCGAGTCGATCCGCTCGTCCGTGGTCGCGAGGTATTCGGGCCGCGGCGCGGTGAGCATGTCCTGCAGCCGGTCAGCGACGTGCTGGCGCTGCTCGAGCCGCAGTCGCATCTGCGCGTCGACTTCGCGGAACTGCGCATCGACCTCGGGCAGCAGCGGCTCGTAATACCGGCCGCGCAAACCGATCATGTCGTCGAACGCGTCGAAGCTCGATTGCCAAGACTGCAGCTTGGCGCGCAGGTCCTCCAGGTCGAGGTAGTTCTGCAATGACGTCTGGAAGTCGTGCGACGCCAGCAGTTCGGTCAGGTAATAGGTTTCGGGCGCGTCCGGCAGCGTGCGCAGTCGGACCACCCAGGTCTTGTCCTGGTTGATTTCTTCCCGCACGAGCGCCTGCAGGAACTTGCCGTCGCGGACGCTTTCGATCGACGCGTCGACGCGCTCGATCTGCCCGCTGTACGTCTCGAGTGCACGGCCGTAC
>DASUYI010000177.1:0-13353 GCA_036377475.1 Steroidobacteraceae bacterium
CGCGCGAGGCGCTCGAGGCGCACGCTCGCGAGGCCGACGATCGCATCGAGCGCCAGCACGCAGCCGCGCGTGCGGCGGAAGCGGCGAAGATCCAGCAGGAGCACGCGGCGCGCACCGCTGCCGAGGCGGCTGCCGAACGGGCGCGAACGCTGGAGGCCGAGCAGCAGGCGGAGCGCGAAAAACGCGCCGCCGCGGATGCCGAGGTTCGCGCACTGATCGGGTTGCTGCGACAGGCGCAGGCGGCCCTCGAACAGGGCGGAACCGCGCGCGCCACGCGCTTGCGCGACGCCGTCCGGGAACGGCTCCCCGAGGCACCCGCCCTGCCGGCGTGGTTCGAGCGCCAGCTGCAGGAGGTCGATACGCGGATCCAGGAACTGCAGGACTGGCGGATCTTCACGGTGGTCCCGAAGCGGGCCGAATTGGTCCGGCGCATGGAATCGCTCGTCGGCGCGGAAATCTCGCCCGAGGAACTCGCGCGCCAGATCCGCCGGCTCCGGGAGGAGTGGCGCACCCTGCATCGAGGCGCGAGTGACGAGGCCACGCCGGAACACGAGCGGTTCGAGCAGGCCGCCGAACGGGCGTACGAACCGTGCCGCGAGCACTTCGCGCGGCAGGCCGAGATTCGCAAGCAGAACCAGGCGCGACGCGAGGCGATGCTCGAGCGGCTCGAGGCGTTCGTCGCGGCGCAGGTCGAGGCGGAGCAACCGAACTGGCGCGCGATCCAGCAGGCGATCGTCGAGGCGCGCCGCGAATGGCGCGATTACGCCCCGGTGGACCAGGACGTCGTGAAGCCGCTGCAGGCGCGATTCCACGCGTCGCTGGATGCGATGCGGTCACGGCTCGATGCCGAACATGCACAGAACGCGCAGGCGAAACGCGAGTTGATCGGACGCGCCGCCGAACTCGTCGCGCTCGAGGACACGCGCGCCGCCATCGAGCAGACCAAGGCGCTGCAGCGTGAGTGGAAGTCGATCGGCCCGGCACGCCGACACCAGGACGAGGCCTTGTGGGCCGAGTTCCGCGGGCACTGCGACGCAGTCTTCCAGCGCAGCTCGCAGGAGCGCGCGGCCTTCGATGCGGAACTCGCCACCAGCCAGGCGCGCGCGGTCGCACTGTGCGAGGCAGTCGAGCGACTGGCCGGACTATCGGGCGACGAAGTCGACTCCGGCGTCAAGCGGCTGGGCGAGATGCGCAACGAGTTCGACGCACTCGAACTGCCGCGAGCCTCTGTGCGCGACTTGCGTCGTCGCTTCGCGCGCGCGATCGACCGCTTCGACGAGGCGATCCGTCGACTGCGTGCGGTGACGGAACGACGGGCCTGGGACGACGTGTTCGCAGCGCACAGCGAGGTCCGCGCGTACGCGCTCTCCAGGGCGCAGGATCGTCCTGCCGCCGAATGCGAGGTGCTGCGCGCCTCTGCCGCCGCGGCCGTGGCAGCACTCGAACAGTCGCCGGAGGCAGCGCGCGACGTCCTCGAGCAGCAGGTCAGGACGGTGGCCGACGGCGCTCCGGGTTTCGATCTCGCCGCCAATGCAGAGGCGCTGCGCAAGCTGTGCGTCCGCGCCGAACTCGCCGCCGGCCTCGACAGCCCGCCGGAGGATCTCGAGCTTCGACGTGAACATCAGATGCGACGCCTCGTCGCATCGATGGGGCGTGGCGAGCGTCCGGGCCCTGGCGAACTCGACGACCTGGCACTCGAATGGCTCCGCGTAGGGCCCGTCGAGCCGACCGTGTACGACTCGTTGTTCGCCCGATTCGTGCGAGCGCGCGTATGAAACGCCGCGCCCAGGCTTTGTAACGGCTTGCCGTCCCCGTTCGACATCCTGTTCGAGCCCGTCAGGATCGGCCCGGTCACGGCACCGAACCGCTTCTACCAGGTTCCCCACTGCAACGCGCTCGGGCACCGGATGCCGCGCGGACTCGCCGTGATGCGCGGCACGAAGGCCGCGGGCGGCTGGGGTGTCGTCTGCACGGAGGAAACGGAAATCCACCACAGCAGCGACCTGTCGCCGTACGTCGAAGGTCGACTGTGGAGCGACGACGACATCCCCGCGCTCGCGCTGATGGCGGATGCCGTGCACGAGCACGGGTCGCTGGCAGGGATTCAGCTCGCCTACAACGGCGTCAACGCGACGAACCTCTACTCGCGCTCGGCACCGCTCGGGCCGCGATCGATGGGCACCGTCGGGGGAACGGGCTGGGAGCCGGTCCAGTCGCGCCGCATGGACAAGACCGACATTCGCAACCTGCGTCTGTGGCATCGACAGGCAGCGTTGCGCGCCAAGCGTGCCGGCTTCGACATCGTCTACTGTTACGCCGGACACGGCATGACCGTGGCGATGCAATTCCTGATGCGCAGTCGCAACGATCGCACCGACGAATACGGTGGCTCGTTGGAGAATCGCGCCCGACTCTTGCGCGAGTTGATCGAGGACACCGGGGACGCGGTGGGAGACACGTGTGCCGTCGCCGTGCGGTTGGCCGTCGACGAACTGTTGGGCGCCGACGGCATCACGCACGAGGGCGAAGGCCACGACGTCATCGCGATGCTGGCGGAGTTGCCGGACCTCTGGGACGTCAACCTGAGCGGCTGGAGCAACGATTCGATTTCTTCGCGCTTCGGGAAAGAAGGTGGTCAGGAGCCGTACACCCGCTTCGTCAGGCAACTGACCAGCAAGCCCGTGGTCGGCGTCGGTCGTTACACGACGCCCGATGCGATGCTCTCCGCGGTGCGTCGTGGCGTGCTCGACCTCGTCGGCGCGGCACGTCCTTCCATCGCAGACCCGTACCTTCCGACCAAGATCCGCGAGCAACGCTTCGAGGACATCCGCGAATGCATCGGATGCAACATCTGCGTGACGGCAGACATGCGCAGCGTTCCGATCCGTTGCACCCAGAACCCGACGATGGGGGAGGAGTGGCGACGCGGCTGGCATCCGGAACACGTCAGCCCGAAGACGAGCGACGAAGAGATTCTCGTGGTCGGCGCGGGCCCGGCCGGACTCGAGGCGGCTCGCGCGCTCGGCCAGCGCGGCTATCAGGTCACACTCGTCGAAGCGGGTCGTGAACTCGGCGGCCGCGTCCTGCACGAGTCCTCTTTGCCCGGCCTCGGTGAATGGCGGCGGGTTGCCGACTGGCGCATCGGCCAGTTGCAGCGCATGGCGAGTGTCGACGTTTACCGCGCCTCGCCGATGACCGCGGCGGACATCCTCGCGACCGGGATCGCGAACGTGATCGTCGCCACCGGTTCCGCCTACCGTCGCGATGGAATCGGTCGGACGCTATGGCAGCCGATTCCGGGCCACAGGTTGCCCCACGTGCTGACCCCAGGCGACGTCTTCGGCGATCGTCCCCTGTCCGGACGCGTGGTCATCTATGACGACGACCACTACGTGATGGGCGGCGCGCTGGCGGAACTCTGTGCTCTCCGCGGCTGCGACGTGACCCTGGTGACGCCCGCACCCGAAGTGTCGTACTGGACGCGATTCGCACTCGAGCAGGAGCGGATCGAGAAGCGGCTTCGCGGCCTCGGCGTCACCCTGCTCACGAAACACACGCTGTCGCGTATCGAAGTCGACGCGACTACAGTCAACGACGGCATGAGCGGCGCCGAACGGACCTGCCCGGCCGACAATGTGCTGCTCGTGACAGACCGGCGCCCGAACGACGCGCTCTACGAAGAATTGGGCCCCGCCTTGGCGGACGGCGGGCTGCGCTCGTTGCGCCTCATCGGCGACGCCGAGGCGCCCAACCTGATCGCGCAAGCCGTATTCTCCGGTCACCTCGCTGCCCGGGAATTCGGCGAGAGGCCGGCGGCAGGGACGCCCTTCAGAGTCGAGCGCACGGCCCTGTAGCCGGTGGTGTCGATCACGCGATTCGTATACGGTGCGGCACACCTGCCACGCCCGAGGGCGGCCCCATGTTGCGCACGTCTACGATCCTGATTGCCGTGGCAGCCACCGTCACGGGCGTCCTCGGCGTTGCTACGGCCGACTCACCCGCGCCAGCCGCCGAAACCGCCGCGCTCGTTGCCAGGCTTGGCCTCGAGGAGTCGCCCGAGCCGGTGCGGCAACGCAAGGGCTGGGCGCCGCCGAAGACGGTCCTCGTCGCCAACACCGACTCGTTCCTCGTCGCCAACAATGACCCGAAGCTGCTGCCCATGCTGCAGGCGGCCGCACCGGGCGTGCGGTTGCTCGTCGCCACCGATGCCGAGGAAGCCGCCGAACTCGCGCCGCAGGCGGACGCCGTGCTCGGCTTCTGCACACCCGAAGTCCTCGAGGCCGGCCGGAAGATCCGCTGGGTCCAGGTCTACGGCGCGGGCGTCGAGCGGTGCGTCTCGGTGCCGGCGATCCGCGACCGCGACATCCTGCTCAGCAACATGCAGCGCGTCGCCGGACCCGTCATGGCCGAGCACGTAATCGCAATGATGCTCGCGTTTGCGCGCGGTCTCGATTTCTACATCCCCGAGCGCCTCGAGCGGCGCTGGACGCGGGAGCCGCCGGATTCTTCGCGCATGGTCACGCTGGACGGCAAGACCGTGCTCGTCGTCGGTCTCGGCGGCATCGGTGAAGAGGTCGCGCGCCGCGCGCACGCACTCGGCCTGCAGGTCGACGCCGTGCGAGCGAGCGGTCGCACCGGCCCCGAGTACGTCCGGGAGGTGGCGTTGCCCGCGGACCTGTTCCGACTCGCCGGCCGCGCGGACTTCGTCGTCAACACGACGCCGCTCACGCCCGAGACGCGGGGGCTGTTCGACCGCAGGTTCTTCGCGGCGATGAAGCGCGGCGCGTATTTCTTCAACGTCGGCCGCGGCCAGAGTGTCGATCAGGACGCGCTGATCGAGGCACTCAAGAGTGGTCAGCTCGGTGGCGCGGGCCTCGACGTCACCGAGCCCGAACCGCTGCCACCTGGCAGCCCGCTGTGGACGCTGCCGAACGTGATCCTCACGCCCCACGTGTCGACCCGCTCCGACCTGGGCGACACGTTGCGTTTCGCGGTGCTGCGCGAAAACCTGCGGCGCTACGTCGCGGGCGAGAAGATGCTGTCGGTGGTCGACGTCGGCAGGGGTTACTGATCGGGCTCGGCGGTGAACGGACGCGCGCCCGTCAACCGGCCTTTGAGCTCGGCGAGATCGCGTTGCAGGTCGGTCACGGTCGCCTCGAGCGCCTCGACCCGCGCGGCGAGCGCGCCATCGATCGCCGGGCCCCGCGCCGTGGGCGCAACGTCGAACGAGGGCTCCGACGAAGCCGGCGTGGCCGGCGGGCCCGTGAAGAGCTGCGCGTAGCGGAACTCCCGCCGTCCCGGTTCGCGGGCGAGCTTCACGACGTGCGGTCCCTCGGGGCGGGTCAGCAGGTCCTCGAGCGCCGTCTCGATTTCCTCGACGTCCCGGATCGGTGCGAGGCGCGCGGCGTGCGTGCGCAGCTCGCCCGGCGTCTGCGGCCCGCGCAGCAACAGCTCGCAGACGATCGCGGTCTGTTGCGGCGTGAACTTGAGCGATCCGAACTGCGTGTTGCAGAAGAGCTGGTGATACTTGGGCACCCGGCTGCCGAAGCCCGACTTCTCCAGCACGAGCTGCTTGCGCATGAGGCCGTCCACCACGGCCTGCACGTCGCGCTCCTCGAGGGCCAGCACCGGCTCGCGATTGCTGCGCTGGTTGCAGGCGTTGACCAGCGCATTCAGCGACAGCGGATACTGGTCCGGTGTCGCGATCTGCTTCTCCATCAGGCAACCGATCACGCGTGCCTCGAGGGCCGACAGCTCGAGCGACATGGCAGGCTCCGCAGCGCTTCCGACCCGGGCATAATCGCACACCCGCAGCCGAGGATGGGCAGGCCGAACGTGCAGCAGAAGCGTGGTTCGACGCTCAAGGGGATCGTCACCCTGTTGCTGATGGTGGCGAACGTCGTCTTCTGGGTGCCGATCCTGATGGTCGTGGCGGTCGGCAAGCTCGTCGTCCCGCTGCAGGGTTGGCGCGCGCTCGTGAGCCGCTGGTTGACGTGGATTGCCGAGGCCTGGATCCGCTGCAACGGCGCGATCTTCCGGCTGATGGGCGTGCTGCGGCTGCAGATCGAAGGGCTCGCCGGCCTCGCGCCGCGCGAGTGGTACCTCGTCGTCTCGAACCATCGCTCCTGGGTCGACATCCTCGTGCTGCAGGAAACGTTCAACGGGCGCATCCCGTTCCTCAAGTTCTTCCTCAAGCGTCAGCTCATCTGGGTACCGTTCCTCGGGCTGGCGTGGTGGGCGCTCGATTTCCCGTTCATGAAGCGCCATTCGTCGGCGCACCTGGCGAAGCACCCGGATGCGCGCGGCCAGGACCTCGCGGCGACGCGCAAGGCCTGCGAGCGGTTCGCGCTGATCCCGACGTCGGTGATGAATTTCGTCGAGGGCACGCGTTACACGCCGGCCAAGCACGACGCGCTCCGGTCGCCATACCGGCACCTGCTGCCGCCGCGCGCGGGCGGCGTCGCGTTCGTGCTGTCCGCGATGGGCCAGATGCTGCACTCGGTGCTCGACGTCACCATCGCCTATCGCGAGCGGAGCCCCAGCCTGTGGGACCTGTGCTGCGGGCGGCTCGACACGGTGCGCGTGCACGTGCAGAGGCGACCGATCGAGCGGTGGGCCACCGAGGGCGACTACAGCGACGACCCGGAGTTCCGCGCGCGATTCCAGCACTGGCTGGCCGGGCTCTGGGCCGACAAGGACCGTCGTCTCGAGGCGATGGCCGTCAATTCATGAGCTGGGACCTGCCGTCACCGTTCATCCACCGCCGCGTCGCGCACCACGCGGAGATCGACGGCTACGGTCACGTCAACAACGCCGTGTACGTGGCGTGGCTCGACGACTGCGCGTGGGCGCACTCGATCGAGCGCGGCATCAGCCCGGAGCTGTGCCGCGAGCTCAACCGCGGCATGGTCGTCTGGCGCACGCAGATCCACTACCTGCGCTCCGCCCTCGAGGGCGACCAGATCGAAGTCGCGACCTGGCCGGTCCACAACGACAACAGGCTGCGGATCGAGCGTCGCTTCCAGGTCCGTCGGGTCGGCGACGGCGAGACGTTGTTGCGGGCGCTGATTCACTACGTCTGCATCGACCTGCAGACTGGCAAGGCGAAGCGCATGCCGCCGCAGTTCACGCAGTACACCGTGCTGCCGGACGTGGCCGCGGCCGTCGCGGCCGAGGAGTCGCCTTATGAACCCGGGGTCGAACCCCGCTAGGCCCTAGCACAAGGAGGAACACGCACATGCACGACCAATGGACCAGCGCCGACCTCGCCTCGCTGCTCGGCAGCACGCCGACCCTGACGCGTCGCGAGATCCTCGTCACGTCGCTCGCGGCCGGCTTCGCACTCGCCGTGCAGCCGGTGTCCGCGGACACGATCACGACCGGCACCGACGGCCTGACGGCCGGCGAGGTGCGCATTCCCGTCAAGGGCGGCGAGATTCCGGGCTACCGCGCCATGCCCGCGACCGGCGAGAACTTTCCGGTCGTGCTCGTCGTGCAGGAGATCTTCGGCGTGCACGAGCACATCCGCGACGTCTGCCGGCGTTTTGCGAAACAGGGGTACCTCGCCGTGGCGCCCGAGCTGTACGCGAGGCAGGGCGACGTTTCGAAGATCAGCGACTGGAAGCAGATCATGTCCGAAGTCGTTGCGAAGGTGCCTGACGAGCAGGTCATGGCGGACCTGGACGCTGCAGTTGCCTGGGCCGGCAAGTCGAGCAAGGGCGACGCCAGACGAGTGGCAGTGACAGGCTTCTGCTGGGGCGGCCGCATCGTGTGGCTGTACGCCGCACACAGCGCGGACCTCAAGGCCGGCGTTGCCTGGTATGGCCGCCTCACCGGCGAGCGCACGCCGCTGCAACCGAAGTACCCGATCGACCTCGCCGACCAACTCAAGGCGCCCGTGCTCGGCCTCTACGGCGGGCAGGACCAGGGAATTCCGCTCGCGGACGTCGAGCAGATGCGTGCGGCACTCGTGAAGGCGAAGAAACCGTCGAAGATCGTCGTGTTTCCCGACGCACCCCACGGCTTCCTCGCCGACTACCGGCCGAGCTACAAGCCCAAGGAGGCGGCCGACGCGTGGGCGCAGTGCCTGGCGTGGTTCCGCCAGCACGGCGTGGGCTGAAGCCGCGGCACGATCGGAGGCGCAGGGACATGCAGCAGCGGAATTTGGGTAGCGGCGGCCTCACGGTGTCCGCGATCGGGCTCGGCTGCATGGGCATGAGCATGGCATACGGCCCGCCCGCCGACCGTCGCGAGATGGTGTCGGTGCTGCGCGCGGCCGTCGAGCGTGGCGTGACGTTCTTCGACACGGCGGAGGTCTACGGGCCCTGCGTCAATGAAGAACTGCTCGGTGAGGCACTGGCGCCGGTGCGCGAACGCGTCGTCATTGCGACCAAGTTCGGCTTCAGGCTGCGCGACGACGGAGGGCCCGGCTGGGCCGGGCTCGACAGTCGGCCCGCGCACATCCGCGAAGTTTGCGACGAGTCGCTCGCCCGGCTCAGGACCGACGTGATCGACCTGTTCTACCAGCATCGCGTCGACCCGGACGTCCCGATCGAGGACGTCGCCGGCACGGTGCGCGACCTGATCCGCGAAGGGAAGGTGCGGCATTTCGGCCTGTCGGAGGCCGGTGTGCAGACCGTTCGTCGCGCGCATGCAGTGCAGCCGGTCGCGGCGCTCCAGAGCGAATACTCGATCTGGACGCGCGACCTCGAAGCCGAGGTGATGCCGACGCTCGAAGCGCTCGGCATCGGGCTCGTGCCGTACAGCCCGCTGGGACGCGGCTACCTGACGGGCAAGATGGACGCCAGCACCGAGTTCGATCGCGCCGATTTCCGCAGCCAACTGCCGCGCTTCACGCCCGAGGCGCGGCGGGCGAACCAGGCGCTCGTCGACCTGCTCGGGCGCATCGCCGCACGCCGGCAGGCGACGTCCGCGCAGGTCGCGCTGGCCTGGCTGCTCGCGCAGAAGCCGTGGATCGTCCCGATTCCGGGCACGACCCGGCTGAGCCGGATCGAGGAGAACATCGGCGCCGCGACCGTCGCGCTCACGGCCGCCGACCTGCGCGAGATCGACGAGTCCGCCGCGCACCTCACCGTGCACGGCGCGCGCTACCCCGATCATCTCGAGCAGATGACCGGTCGCTGAGACGCAACGACACGTTTTTATTTCTCCAGCCACTCGTGCGGCGCGAACTCGCGCGGGAACGGAGACGGACGCCTCAGAATTTCCAGAGCACGCCGACCGAGGGGACGAGCGGCAGCCAGTGGCGCAACTCGCGTTCGAGCGTGGCCGTGCCGCCGGCGTCGCGCTCGTACTCGAGATCGGTGCAACACGGGTTGCGCCGGTCGAGGGAATTCGTGACGTCGAAATGCGCCGTCAATGTGCCTCGTGACAGGGTCCACTCGTAACTGATGCGGGCATCGACCGCGCCGTAGTCGGCGTAGCGGCGATCGTTGCGCGCGCCCACGACGACGTTGCCGTGGGCGTCGAGTCCGATCGGCGTGACCGGCCAACCCGTGTGGTATTGCGCGGCGAGCGTGGCCTGCCAGGGGCCGCCGGCCCAGCCGAGCCCTGCGTTGACCGTGTGGGACTGGTCCCAGCTGCGTCGCACGTCGGCGCCGGCGACACGGTCGACCGCATGCGACCACGCGTACGAGAGCCAGCCGTCCCAGTGTGCCGTCCCCTTGAGGGACAACAGCGATTCGAAACCTTCGGCGCGCGCCGATTCTGGCGAGATGGCCGTGCGGTCCCAACGCAGTTCGGGGGCGAGCGACAGCGGGTCGTAGAGATTCTCGAACCGCGTGCGCAACCGGTCGTAGTCCTTGCGATAGGCTTCGATGCGCAGTCTCAGCGCCGGCGTTAAGTCGTGCTCGAGGCCCACGATCGCGTGGTCGGCATGCTGGGCGCGCTGGAATTCGTCGATGCCGTCCTCGACCTGCAGTTCCTCGATGCCCTGGAACTGCACGTAGCGACCCCAACTCGCGAGCAGCCGCGTGCCGTCGCGCAACCGCCAGGCGAGGTTGACCCGGGGGGCGAACTGATCGTCCGCGTCCACGCCGTACGTCTGCTCGTCCCAGCGCAGGCCGACTTCGCCCGTGATCGCCTCACCGAGCTGCGTGCGCACGGTGTAGTACGCGGCGACGTGCTCGCCGGCCGGTGCAGGCGACAGCACGCGCACGAAATCCTGCGCGCCGGGAAACGGGTAATCGGAAGCATAGTCGACCTGTCCGGCATAGTCGTAGCGCGCCGACAGCGAGCGCACGTCGAGACCGGCGCGGTGCACCCATCGCTCACTCGAGTAACGCGCATCGAACCTGTATCCGAGCACGTCGTAGTTGCGTTCGTCGTCGACGTGACCGTTGCGCAACCCGGGCTCGTCCACCACGGCCTCGCGCCGGGACCACACGTCGGTGTACGAGAGCAGCGCCGTAGTGACCAGGCGCGGTGACCAGTCGTGCTCGAGCGTGGCCCAGAGGTAGGTGTTCGAGTACTCGGCGTCGCTGCGCTCGGTGTCCGCGGTGTTGTTCACTTCCGCGACGTCGCTGGCCGCGAGCAGGTGCAGGCTGCCGCGCGTCGCGGGCGACCATTCGTAATCGACGCGCGCGAAGCCGTCCACGTACGAGGTCTCGCCGATCTCGGACCGGAGCATGTCGGCGATCTCGTCCAGGTTGCTGCGCCTGAACGAGGCGAGCCATCGCCCGCGGCCGCCGGCGAAGCGCTGCGACGCCAGCGCGTGCGCGTGCAGCAAGCTCAGGCCGAGTTCGTACTGCGCGTCGGCTTCGGGCTGCAGCGATCGCGCGTCGACGATGCCGCTCATGCGGTCGCCGAATTCGGCCGTGAAGCCGCCGGCGTACACGTCGAGGCCGCCGAGTGTCCGTTCGTCGAGCAGGCTCGCGGGACTTTGCAGGAGCCGGAGGTGGAACGGTTCGTACAGTGGCAGTCCGTCGAGCAGCACCTGTGTTTCGTCGGCCTCGCCACCGCGCATGTGCGCGAGGCCATCCAGGCCGTTGCTCGCGGCGCCCGGCAGCCGGTGCACGGCCTTCAGCGCGTCCTCCGCGAAGCGCGGCAAGGCCTCGAGGTCGCCCTGCGCCAGGAACGTGTGCACGTCCGGCACCGACGCGGCGAGCGCGTAGCGGCTCGAGGTCACGACGATTTCGTCGAGCCGGTCCGACGCGGGAGGCTGGCGCTGCCCGATCGGCGCCAGTCGCGCCGATGATGGTTTGCGCACGATCACGAACGTGCGCTCGTCGATGCGCTCGAGCAGCAGTCCGGCCGGCGCGAGCACTTCGGTGATCGCCTCGAGCGGTGAACTCGCGCCGGGCTCGCGTCCGACCGTGAGGTCGGGCGGTACCAGGGCCGACGTGTAGACGAGTCGCAGGTTGCCGGCGGTCGCGAGTTCGCGCAGCGATTCGTCGAGTGATCGGCCTGCGTACGGCGGCGCCGCGTGCGACGAAGTCGCCACGCAGACGCCGAGCAGCAGCACGCGCACCCGGTGGCGCAGCGACGAAATACGATCTCGGCAGTGAGAGGCGGTGCGGCGTGACATGCGGCGCCCGGCAACATGCGCCGGGCGACCGCGATGTTAGCCGAGGCGCAGCGGTGAGCCTATCGTGGATCCTCGCCCGTCGCGTCGTGCGTGATGCGGATCTGCGCGCCGGCCCATCGGTGCTCGAGCGACGGCGTCGTCGTCAGGACCGCCGCCACGGCAGCTTCCGGCGACAATCCCTCGACAGAGCCCTTGAGTACCGTCTGCTCGGCTACCCGTGCGGCCTCGGGCGACGTGTACACGAGTTGCCGCCCGGTCTCGCGCGCGGCCCACGCAAGGAATTCATCGAGCGTGCGTCCGTCGATCGCCAGCGTCGGCGCGACGGCGTGCGCCCATTGCCACTGCTCACCGTAGCGCAGGACCTCGCTGCGCAGGAGACGACCGTCGCGCTGCAACGTGATGCGTTCACCCGCGCGGGCGACCACGGGCTTGCGGTCGTGATCGACCGTCACGCTGCCTTCGCGCACGGCGACGTCGAGCGTGTCGCCGGCGAGGCCGACGCTGTATTGCGTGCCGAGGTGGCGAACGTCGCCCAGCGCCGTCGCGATCGCGAACGCCCCTGCGCCCGGGCCGGCGTCCACGTAGACGCGCCCGCGGTGGAGGCGTGCCGCGTCGTCGTCCTCGAACGCGACGGTCGTCGCCACGTCGAGACGAAGCTCGAGTCCGTCCGGGACACGCAGCGACACGCGGCCCGTCGGCAAGGTCCGCACCTCGTCCCCGGATGCGACCGAGGCGGTCGCGTCCAGTGCCTGCCACGCGTGGCTGCCGGCGCGACGGTACTCGACCGCTCCGGTGAGCCGGGCGACCGCGGCGACCTCGGTCGAGGGTTGCAACATCCCTGGTGCGAGCAGCCAGACGCCGACGGCAACGGCGGCGACGGCGGCTGCCGCGAGCCAGGGCGCGAGCGGGCGTCGCGCACGCCTGCTCGCCACCGCGGCCCGCCACTCGTCCGCGACGGCCGCGCGCACCACGGCCGTGACGTCGGCAGGCGGCTGCGGGCGTGGTCCCGCGGTGCGCAGCAGCGCTGCGAGCTTTGCATCGTCGCCGGCAGAGGGGTCGTCGTCGTATTCGTCGTGCATCGTTGTACTCACGTGCCGAGGCTGGCGAGCACGTCGCCCACCGCGGCACCGAACACGGCCTCGAGGCCTTCCCTGAACGCGATCCGGGCGCGCGCGAGCAGCGACTGGGCCGCCGTGTGGCCAATGCCGAGCCGCTCACCGATCTCCGCGACCGATCGACCTTCCACGTACTTCCACTCGAGCGCCTCGCCATAGCGGTGCGGCAGCCGGTCGAGCACCGCGTGCACGAGCCGGCGCAGCTCCGCGCGGTCGGCGCCCCGGAACGGGTCGTCGGCATCCGGTGCCTCGACGGCTTCGAGCGCTGCCCGGACCTCGTCGCTGTCGTCGATCAGCACGACCTTGCCGGCATGCCGGCGCTGCGAGCGAACGTGGTCGGCGATCTGGCGGCGGCTGATCTGGCAGAGCCAGGTGAACAGTGTCGCCTCGCCACGCCAGTCGCCGAGCGCGCGCATCGCCTTGATCAGCGTGGACTGCACGACGTCCTTGGCCGCCTCGACGTTGTGACCGAGCCGCGGCAGGACGAAGCGGTAGACGCGGGGGAAATAGGTTTCGAAGAACCGCGTGAATGCGCGCTCGTCGCCCGCGAGCATCGCAGCGACCAGGTCGCGATCGTCCTTCACGGCATCGTCCATCGGCGCATGCGAGTAAGACGCAGCACCCCGGCCAAATCAATCGCCGGCCGGTCATCGGGCAGGCCAGCACGCGATCGTGGAGCCGCTAACTCCATGA
>DASUYI010000178.1:0-3941 GCA_036377475.1 Steroidobacteraceae bacterium
ATGCCGACGCGCCGCATGTCGTCGATCGACCAAGCGTTCTTTCTGCTCGAGACCGCGCAGCGACCGATGAACGTGGGCGTGCTGACGGTCATCGCGCCGCGACCGGTCAAGCGTGGCAAGCCATCCGACGCGGTCGTCCAACGCATGCTGCGCTGTCCGGTCGGACCGCCGTTCGACTGCCGCCTCGCGCCGGGCGGCTGGCCGCGGCTCGAGACGCTGAGCCACGTCGACCCCGCCGAGCAGCTCTATCGGCACGAACTGCCGGCCGGCAGCGACCTCCAGTCGCTGTTCGCGCGGATCTGCGAGATCCATTCGCGGCGTCTCGACCGCACGCGGCCGCTCTGGGAGATGCACGTCTTCGACGGCCTCGCACGCGGGCGCGTCGCGTTGTATTTCAAGACGCACCACGGCTTGCTCGACGGGCTCGGATTCCTCCAGGTGATCCGCGGTTCCGTCAGTTCCCGGCCCGGGGGACGCACGCCGCAGGCGATCTGGCGCGGCTTGCCGGAAACCTCCAGCGGCAAGTCGGCGACGCCTGCGGCAGTGCAACGGGTGGCTGCGGCCACGCCGCTCGAACGTCTCGAGTCGGCGTGGGAAGCGGCACGCACGGCCCGCGACATGGTGCGTCTGTTCTGGCACCTCGGTCGGCGCGAACTGGGACTGGGCACCGGGATGTCGGCGCCGTTCGTCTCCACTCCGCGGGTGTTCAGGACGCCGCCCTCTCCCAACCGGGTCATGGGTCACTGCGTCCTGCCGCTCGAACGGGTGCGATCGGTCGCCGCAGCCGCAGACGCCAAGGTCAACGACGTGGTGCTCGCGACGGTGGACCTCGCGTTGAGCCAGTACCTCGAAGAGCGCGGCGTGCGCCCGACGAAGCCGCTCGTGGCCGACATGCCCGTGGCGCTGCACGACCAGGCCGGCGCCGGCAACCGGATCACGATCCTGCAGGTGCCGATGGGCCGCCCGGGCGGCACGCCGCTGCAACGACTCGAGGACGTCGTGCGCGAGACGCGCACCGTCAAGGGCGAGGTGCGGGCGTTGTCGCCGGACGCGCTCTACGCCTATTCCATCCTCGAGCACGCCGTGGCGAGCGCGATCGAGACGCTCGACCTCGGTGACATGCCGATGCTCGCCAACGCCGTCGTGTCGAATCCGACAGGACTCGACGCGCCGGTGTACTTCAATGGGCTGCCGGTCGAGCTCGCGCTGCCGGTGTCCGTCGTCGCCCATCACCAGGTGCTCAACGTCACCGTGTCGAACTACGGCAGTGACCTCAACGTGACGTTCATCGCGCTGCGCGAAGCACTGCCGGACGTGCAGCGACTCGCCGACGGCACGGCGCGTGCGCTGCTCGAACTGCAGCGCTCGGTGAAGCGTCCGGCGGCCCGACCCAAGCGACGTCGAACGGTCGCCGCGCGGCCGACGCAACCGTCGCGACCGACCGCGGTCTCCGGGCGTCCGACGTTGCATTAAAGTCGACGCCTGACCACCCTCTGCCGGGAACCTCGATGAGCCTGCGACCGCTCGCGCGCGACCTCGGCGTGGCACTCAAGCTTGGCGGTCGCGCGCTGCGACGTCGGCTGGCCGGACCGTCCACGACGCTGGACACCGCCGCCTGGCGAACCGAGCTCGAGGCCTGGCTGCGATCGCTGCCGCCCGGCGTCGTGGCCGACCACCGCTTCGTGGACCTGCCCGCGACGCGACCGCCGTGGACCGACACCGGCCTGAGTCTCGACGCCGGCGAATGCGTCAGCTGGTTCGCGAGCGGTCGAGTGTTCCTGTCGAAGGCGCTCGACCTCTGGGTGCCGCCGTCGTTCCAGCTCTGGGCGCGCGTCGGCGCGGCGGGGCCGGTATTTCGCGGCACGCGGGCGACGCACACGTTCACGGCCGCGGTGCGCGGCCCGCTGCAGCTCGCAAGCTACTTCCCGGCGAGTGGGCGACGCCCGACGGCACGCTTCGCACCGGCGCCGACGAGTACGGCAAGGTGACCGGCGGGATGGCGGTGCTGCTCGTCCGCTGGGCGCAAGGCACCGACGTGGCACGCACGCTCGAGGGGGCCGGCACGGCGCCCGACCTCGTGCGTGCCGAAGCCGCCCGCCTGCTCGCGAATCCGGTCACGCCCGACGGCTGGGACTACCTCTGGTACCTCGGGCCCGGCGAAATCTACCGCGCGGGCCACGCGAGCGACGGCCGCCCCACGATCTGCTGCGACACGCACGGCGACGTCGGCATCCTGCGCCGGGCCGTGCACGTATCGCTGGCGCCCGGCACGGAACTCCGCTGGCGGTGGCGCGTGGGCCAGCTGCCGGCCGACCTGCGCGAGGACTCGCTGCCGTCGCACGACTACCTGAGCATCGCGGCGGAATTCGACGACGGCCAGGACCTGACGTACTACTGGAGTGCGGCCCTGCCCGTGGGCACGGTGTATCGCTGCCCGTTACCGACCTGGAAGGACAAGGAAACGCACGTCGTGGTCCGCTCGGGGACGGCCGAACTCGGGCGCTGGCTCGACGAAAGTCGTGACTTGCATGCGGACTATCGCCGTATCATCGGCGGGCCGGCACGCTCGGTCGTACGGGTCTGGCTGATCGCCAACAGCCTGTTCCTGCGCGGTCGCGGTCGCTGCGAATACGCGGCGATCGAGCTGGAGGGCAGCGATGGAGCGATCGTGAGAGTGTTGTGACAAAGTGTCTGGTGTCCAGTGTCCAGCGATTAGTAGGAAGCCGACTGCGTCGGCGCGCGGCGAAGCCGCTCCTGCCAGACACTAGACACTAGTCACTAGTCACTTTGCCTGGGGGATTCCATGCACGGTCTGATGATGGAAGCGCCGCTGCTGATCACCGAGATCATGCGGTTCGCGGAAAGGAATTTTGCCGACGGCGAGATCGTCTCGGTCACGTTCGACGAGCCTCGGCACCGCACGACGTGGCGCGAGGTGTTCCGGCGCGCGCGCAAGCTCGCGAATGCACTCGAGGCGGCGGGCGTCAGGGCCGGCGACCGCGTCGGTACGCTGGCGTGGAACGACTACCGGCACCTGGAGCTGTACTACGCGGTCTCGTGCATGGGCGCCGTGCTGCACACGGTGAACCCGCGGCTCTTCCCCGAGCAGCTCGAGTTCATCATCAACCACGCCGAGGACAAGCTGCTGTTCGTCGACCCGACGCTGCTGCCCGTGATCGCGGCGCTGCAGGGCAAGCTGCCGACGGTCGAGCGCACGATCGTGATGACCGGCGCCGCGTCGATGCCGCCGGCGGTGGCGGGCACGTTGCCCGACTACGAGACGTTCATCGCCGAGCGGCCCGACACGTTCGAGTGGCCGGAGCTGGACGAGCGCAGCGCGAGCTCGCTCTGCTACACCTCGGGCACGACCGGCAACCCGAAGGGCGTGCTGTACAGCCATCGCTCGACGGTGTTGCACGCCTATGGCGGCTGCCTGGTCGATTCGCTCGGGCTGTCGGGCCGCGACTGCGTGCTCGCCGTGGTGCCGATGTTCCACGCGAACGCCTGGGGCCTGCCGTACAACGCACCGATGACGGGCGCCAGGCTCGTGTTTCCGGGACCGCGCATGGGCGACGCGGCCACGCTCACGCAACTCATGAACGAGGAACGCGTGACGCTCGCCGCAGCAGTGCCCACCGTCTGGACCATGCTGCTCAACCACCTGCAGCAGTCCGGCCAGAAGCTCGAGACCCTCGAGCGTACGGTCATCGGCGGGTCCGCCGTGCCGCTGCAGATGATCCGCGACTTCCGCGACCGCCACGGCGTGACCGTGATCCAGGGCTGGGGCATGACCGAGACGAGCCCGCTCGGCAGCGTCAGCACGCTGCGGCCGGAGCAGTTGCAGCTCCCGCCGGCAGAACAGGTGCTGCTGCGCGGCACGGCAGGACACGGCATCTTCGGCATTTCGATGAAGGTGGTCGACGACGAGGGCCGCGAGCTGC
>DASUYI010000179.1:0-3628 GCA_036377475.1 Steroidobacteraceae bacterium
GGTGCTCGCCATCACCTTCGTGGTCATGAAGCTCGCCGGGATCAGCCTGCAGCGCATCTCGCTCGGCGCACTGATCATCGGGCTCGGGCTGCTGGTGGACGACGCGATGATCGCGGTCGAGACCATGGTGACCAGGCTCGAGGAAGGGTACGACAAGGTCGCGGCGGCGACCTTCGCCTACACCTCGACCGCGTTCCCGATGCTGACCGGGACGCTCGTGACCATCGTGGGCTTCGTGCCGGTGGGCTTCGCGCAGAGCGGCGCCGGCGAGTATGTGTTCTCGCTGTTCGCCGTCGTCGGCATCGCCCTGATCGTCGGGCGCGGCCGTGACCGCGACGTCCCGATCCCGTTCGGGCCGTACCTCGCCGCGGCCGGCTGGATCGCGTTGATGTGGGGCCCGCAGATCGTGGGCAGCTACCTGGAGTTCTCCGGGCTCGACCGCTGACCGAGCAGGCGACGCCATCGGCGCTGACGTAAGATCGGCGTCGCCGTGAGCAGCGCCGAACCCCCGCATCATCCCGTGCAGAGTCCGTTTCGCGTCGCCCTGACCGGCGGCATCGCGAGCGGCAAGACCACGATCGCCAACCTGTTTGCCGCGCGTGGCGTCGCGCTGATCGACACCGACTTGATCGCACGGGAAGTCGTCGAACCGGGCCGCCCCGCGCTGGCAAAGGTCGTCGCGGCGCTGGGCGCGTCGATCCTCGGACCGGACGGGCGACTGGACCGTCCTCGCCTGCGTGACAGGATTTTTCGCGACCCTGCCGCGCGCCGGACCCTCGAGGCGATCCTGCACCCGGCCATCCGGCAGGAAATGGAGCGTCAGTCAGCGACGGCACATGCGCGCGTCGCTCCGTACCAGATGCTCGTGATCCCGCTGCTCGCCGAAGGCGGCCGTCGCGATCACGTCGACCGCGTGCTGGTGGTCGACGCGCCCGAGGCCCTGCAGGTCGAGCGCCTGATGGCGCGCGACGGCGTCACCGACGAGCAGGCGACGGCCTCGCTCCGGGCGCAGGCGTCGCGCGATGCCCGCCTGGGCCTGGCCGACGACGTGATCGTCAACACGGGATTCATCGCCGACCTCACGACCCAGGTCGAGGAGCTGCATGAACGATACTTGCAGTTCGCGGACGCCAAGCGCGGAGCGCGGGTCACGAGGCAGTCCGGCTCGTGAGGGCCGCGGTGGCCACGCAATCACGCCCCGTCCGGGTTGTGCCGCGAAACGGCCATAACGCACAATAGCCGATCATGAATGCAACCGAGGCCGTCGCCACGCAGGCGGACGCCGCGACGCGGATCGTCGCCTACGAGCAGCCGCTCAACGAGCGGATGCGCAATTTCCTGCGGCTCGACTTCGTCTACCAGCAGGCCGTGCATCACCACACGCGACCCGACCCGTGGTCGACCCGGGCGGCGGTCTCGGCGCTGCTCGAGATCCTCGCCATCACCCAGCGCGGCGACATCCGCAGCGAGGTCCTCAAGGAGCTCGAGCGCCAGACCAACCAGCTCGCCGCGTTTGCGAGCCGGCCCGGCGTCGATTCGAATCGGCTGCGCGTCCTGCTCACCAAGCTGAACCGCATGCGCGACGAGCTGAGCTCGGTCGGCGCGCTGTTCATGCAGAAGCTGCGCGACTCGGAATTCCTGAATGCGATCAAGCACCGCAGCACGATCCCGGGCGGCACCTGCGAGTTCGACCTGCCCGACTACACGCACTGGCTCAACCAGCCGGACGAAGTGCGTGGCGCCGATTTCGCGCACTGGCTCGCGGTGATCCGGCCGCTGGGCGACGCGATCTCGGAACTGCTCTGGATGACGCGCGAACAGGCGAAGTCGCGGCGCGAGGTCGCGCAGAACGGCGTCTTCCACGTGACGCTCGACCGGGACGTGCCCGTGCAGCTGATCCGAATCGCGCTGCCGTCCGGGACGGACATCTACCCCGAAATCAGCGGCAGCCACTACCGCGTCAGCGTGCGCTTTCTCGCCTGGCAGGACGCCAACACGCACCCGGTCCAGATGACGACCGACGTGCCGTTCATGCTGTCGCTCTGCACCTGAGCCGACGGCGCAGCCCCCACCTCCGAGTCGGGCGTGGCAGGTTCGACCTCTGCCATCCGCGGGAAAGGTGGGGCAGAATCCCTCCATGCCGACGTTCACCTGCCCCACCTGCAGCAAGCCCGTGGAGTGGTCGACGGCCGCCCAGTGGCGCCCGTTCTGCAGCGAGCGTTGCCGATTGATCGACCTCGGCGCCTGGATGAGCGAGCAGCGCTCCATCCCCGGTCCGGAGGTTGCGGGCGGCACGGGCGAGCCGGGACCCGACGAGTCGCTGTCCGCCGACGACTCGCGACGGCACTGACGCACCGACGGCCGCGCCGACCACGGAACCAACGAGGTGGAGCCCGAGTTCTGGCACCAGCGCTGGCGGACCGGCCAGATCGGTTTTCATCGGTCGAGCCCGCACCCGTTCCTCGAGCGCTGGTGGCCCTCGCTCGGCGTGCCGGGCGGCGCACGCGTCTACGTGCCGCTGTGCGGCAAGAGCCTCGACATGGTGTGGCTGGCCGTGCGCGGCTACGCCGTCGTCGGGAGCGAGCTGAGCGGCGTCGCGGTCGAGGAGTTCTTCGGTGAGCAGCGCATCGCCGTCGACGTTCGTCCGCACGGACCGTTCCGCCGGCACACGGCCGGCGTCTTCGAGATCCTCGAAGGCGACGCGCTCGACCTCACCCGCGAACTGCTCGGCCCGGTTCATGCAGCCTACGATCGTGCCGCGCTCGTGGCCCTGCCCACCAACTTGCGGCAACGCTACGCGTCGCAGTTCGCTGAATTGATGCCGCCCGGCTCGCGCTCGCTGCTGGTGGGTTTCGAATACGACGAGCGCCGCAAGCCCGGCCCGCCGTTCTCGGTCGACGCGACGGAGGTCGACCGGCTGTACGGCCCGGACTTCGCCGTCCGGGAACTCGAGCGCATCGACATCATCGACTCGAGCCCGAAATTCGCGGCCGCGGGCGTCGCCTCGTTGCACGAGGTCGTCTATGCGCTCACCCGTCGCTAGCAGGCGAGCCGGCCAGCACTGCCTTGCGCGCGGCCAATGCGGCGACGATCGGCTGATCGGCTTCGAGGATGTCTTCGGCCGCGAGCAACGCCGGCGCGACCCACTTCAAGGCCTGGCCGTCGAGCCCTGACACGCTGCCCGTCCACCTCGTCACGATCCACATGTCGAGCGTCACGGTGCGGCCGGGATGGTCGACGTCGTATCGCATCAGGGGCTCGGCGGCTCGCACGGCGACGCCGAGTTCCTCGTGCAACTCGCGCACCAGCCCGTCATAGGCGTCCTCGCCGTCGTGCAGCTTGCCGCCCGGGAATTCCCACCGGCCCGCGAGCAGCTTGCCGGGTGGACGCTGTGTGATCAGCACGCGGCCACGCTCGTCGTAGAGCGCGCCGGCGACGACGTGAATCCTCATGAACGGGCTAGGGGATAGGGGTTAGGGGATCGTGACGGAGCGGCCGCACCACGCCGCAACTTGCCATGACCTCGCGGAGGTTGCGAGAGCGTTCTGCGCGCAACGCGCGCCATCTTCACTATCCCCTATCCCCTTATCCCCCTGGCCCTTACTCTCACGCTTCGCGCGCGAGCTGG
>DASUYI010000180.1:0-4754 GCA_036377475.1 Steroidobacteraceae bacterium
GCCTGCAGCTCGCTTACGGTGCGCAGAAGCACTACGACGCCGACCCGGTCGACACGCTCGGGCTGAGTTACACGCTCACGCTCGGCACTCTCGGTTACCTCGGCCTGTTCGCGACGCACGCCCGGGCGGACGGCGGCGCAACGAACCTGCTGCTGACCTGGACGTTGCCGCTCGGTGGCCGGCAGACGCTGAGCACGGCCGTACAGCAGTCCGGCGCGCCGTCGTCGACGGAAGACCGCCTCGAGGCCTGGGCCACGCTGCAGCGCGACCTGCCGAGCGACTCCGGTGTGGGCTACCGCGTTTCGGTCTCGACGTCCGACGAGCGCGACGCGAGCGTCGCCTACCAGGGTCGGGCAGGAACCGCCACCGCCGACTACGCACAGCGCGGCGGCAGTTCGGGCCTGCGCGTCGGCGCCACGGGCGCCGTCGCGATGACGAGCGCCGGCGTCCTGACGGCGCGTCGGCTCGACCAGAGTTTCGCCGTCGTGCAGGTCGCCGACTACGACGGCCTGACCATCTACCTCGACAACCAGCCGGTGGGCCGCACCGATGCGACCGGCAGGGTGCTCGTGAGTCCGTTGCGGCCCTACGAGCGCAACCAGATCAGCGTCGACCCGGTCGAGGTCCCGATGGACGGCGCGCTCGACCAGCCGGCGATCGACGTGACACCGGCGTATCGGAGCGGCGCGGTCGTGCGCTTCCCGGTGACGCGCGCCGACGCCGCAACCATGCGGCTCGTGCAGGTCGACGGCGCGCCGGTGCCCGCCGGTGCGCAGGCGCAACTCGGCGAGGCCGCGACGTTCCCGGTCGCGCTCGACGGCTTGCTGTACGTCGAAGGCTTGAGCGAGTCGACGCGGCTGCGCGTGCGCTGGCAGGACGGCGAGTGTTCCGTCGCCGTACGCCGGCCGGCCGGCGCCGACCCCGTGCCGGACCTCGGCACGCTGCGGTGTCGCTGATGGTCGAGCCGTCTGCCAACGCTCGCGGGCACGGGCGCAGGCGCACGGCCCGGGCGCTCGCATCGCTCTGGTTCGCATGGGTCGTGCTCGCAGCCCCACCGGCCGCGCACGCCGGGGCGGACTGCTCGATCACGTCGGTCGGACTCAATTTCGGCGCCTACGATCCAGCGCGCGCGCAACCCGACGACGTGGCTGCAACGGTCACGGTCACGTGCGTGTACGTTGCGCCCGGCACCACGGGCGTCAGCTACACCCTGTCGATGTCGAGCGGCCAGTACGGCTCGGGCCCGACGGATCGACGCATGGGCGACGGCACGACCGCGCGGCTCGGCTACAACGTCTACAGCGACTTCGCGCGCACGCGCATCTGGGGCTCGGGCGCCGGCGGCACGGTCGTGGCGTCCGGCTCGATGACGGTGGGGCCCGGCGTGGGCAACGGCACGCGCACGGCCACGCACACGGTCTACGGACGCATTCCGCAACTGCAGGACGCGACGCCCGGAGACTACCTGGACCTGCTCGTGTTGACGCTCAGCTACTGATCGGCGGCAGGTCAGAGCACGACGGCTGCGACGTGCACCGGCAGCGGGTACTGGCCTGGGGCGAGCCCCGGCGCCAGCCAGAGCCGGAACACGAATTCGACGTGCCGGCCGGCGGCGGGCCACAACTCGACGCTGGTCTCCTGCAATCGGACGGTCGGACCGACACCCGCGATGTCGACGGCTGTCGTGTAGCCGACGCGCGGATGCACCTGGAGCCGTACACGGTCCGGTGCGTTCGTGCGAAGCGCGTAGCGCCGCGTGACGTCGAGGTATCCGCGATCGAGGTCCGCGTCGGTGATCGTGAGCGCTCCGTCGGATTCGACGGGCGCCAGGCGAACGTGGGCTTCGACGCGCGCCGCGACCGCCAGCCGGGCGAGAGCCACGTCGGCAGCCTGGCTGCCGGACGGCAACCCAGCCAGAAGGCCTGCCAGCAGGCACCACGCAGGTCGCAAGACTTGCACCTCGACGGGTTGGCATGCCGACGGCACGCCCGGACCCGCCGTACGGTTCGCATCAAGCCCTTTGTCGTGCCGCAGACGCATGCGCGCTCACCGCAGTCCCGTGTGACCGGCTTCTCGGTTTCGACGCTAACCTCTTGCATCCGCATCGCACAAGCAGCCAGGCGGGCAATCACGTCCGTGCTGGTGCTGCAGTGCGACATTGGCGTGCCCGCCACTGCCGCGGCGAATGCGTGTTGCACCCCCCCGGAAAACCGCTAAAGTCGGCCCTCGTCCCTGAAATCTGCGAGTTTTCGTGAGCGCCCCTCCGACCGACACGCTCCACCCCGATTACTTCCATCGGGTGGTGGACTGCCAGTGGGCCTGCCCTGCCCACACCGACGTCCCCGAATACATCCGCCTGATCGCGCTCGGCAATTTCTCCGACGCGTACATGGTGAACCGCGAATCGAACGTGTTTCCGGGCATCCTGGGCCGCGTCTGCGATCGTCCGTGCGAGCCGGCCTGCCGGCGCGGCCGGGTCGAGGACAAGCCGGTGGCCATCTGCCGCCTGAAGCGCGTCGCGGCGGACCACAAGGACGACATCACCTCACGGCTGCCCGTGATCCCGACGCAGAAGAACGGCAAGCGTGTCGCCTGCATCGGCGCGGGCCCCGCGTCGCTGACGGTCGCCAACGACCTGTTGCCGCTCGGCTACGAGGTCGTGATTTTCGAGCAGTGGGACAAGGCCGGCGGGCTGATGCGCACGAACATCCCGTCGTTCCGCCTGCCCGAGTCGGTGCTCGCCGAGGAGATCGGCTACATCGAGAACATGGGCGCGCAGATCCGGTACAACTCGCGCATCGACAGCATGAGGAAGCTGCTCGAGACCGGCGGCTTCGACGCCGTGTTCGTCGGCAGCGGCGCGCCGAGAGGCAAGGAGCTCAAGCTCCCGGGCCGTGTCGAAGGCGACGCCAACATCCACATCGGCATCCAGTGGCTCGAGTCGGTCGCGTTCAAGCACATCGAGAGGATCGGCGAACGCGTGCTGATCATCGGCGTCGGCAACACGGCGATGGACTGCTGTCGCTCGTCGCTGCGGCTCGGCGCGAAGGACGTGAAGGTCATGGCGCGCAAGCCGCGCCAGTTCTTCAAGGCCTCGGAGTGGGAACTCGAGGACGCCGAGAGCGAGAACGTCGCGATCGTCGTCAACCACTCGCCCAAGTCGTTCGTGGTCGAGGACGGCAAGCTCGCCGGCATGCTGTTCGACAAGATGGAGTACGACGTCGACGCGAAGGGCCGCATCCTGGCCGAGCGCGTGGTCGGCGAGCAGTTCCTCCCGGCCGACGACGTGATCCTGGCGATCGGCCAGGAAAATGCGTTCCCCTGGATCGAGAACGATTTGGGGCTCCAGTTCGACAAGTGGCACGTGCCGGTCGTCGACCAGACGACGTTCCAGTCCACGCGCCCCGACGTGTTCTTCGGCGGCGACGCAGCGTTCGGCCCGAAGAACATCATCTGGGCCGTCGAGCACGGCCACCAGGCCGCGATCTCGATCCACAACTTCTGCATGGAGCAGCCGGTCACGGAGCGGCTGCCGCCGACGATGCACCTGTCGTCGCGCAAGATGGGCCTGCACGAGTGGTCGTACAAGAACGACTACAACCCGGTCGAGCGGCGGCTCGTGCCGCACGTGAGCCTGGCCGAGCGGTTCAAGAAGATCAGCATCGAGGTGGAACTCGGTTTCGACGCGGAGCAGACCGCGGCCGAGGTCCAGCGTTGCCTGAACTGCGACGTGCAGACCGTGTTCGACGTCAAGACCTGCATCGAGTGCGATGCCTGCGTCGACATCTGTCCGACCGACTGTCTCACGATCACCCCGAACGGTGAGGAAGCGGACCTCGTCAGGCGCCTGAAGGCGCCGCGCCACAACCCGCACCAGCCGCTGTTCGTTTCCGGGCCGCTGAAGCACACCGGCCGAGTGATGGTGAAGGACGAGGACCTCTGCGTTCACTGCGGACTCTGCGCCGAGCGCTGCCCCACGGCGGCCTGGGACATGCAGAAGTCCACGATCAACCTGCCCCACGCACCCGACCACCAATGGCCCAGCCCGCAACGACTCAAGACCGCGTAAACGACTTCGTCATCAAGCTCGCCAACGTGAACGGCACGGGCTCCGCCAGTGCCAACTCGTTGCTGATGAAGTCCATCTTCCGCATGGGCGTGCCCGTGATGGGGAAGAACTACTTCCCGTCGAACATCCAGGGCCTGCCGACGTGGTACGAGATCCGCGTGACCCGGGACGGCTACGTCGCCCGGTCCGGCCGGGTCGACCTCATGGTCGCGATGAACGCCGAGACCTACCAGAAGGACGTCCGCGAGGTGAGCCCCGGCGGATTCCTGATCTTCGACTCGACCTGGCCGCGCTCGACGCTGCTGACGCGCGACGACGTCACGATCCTCGGCGCCCCGCTCGCGAAGATCTGCAACGAGAACTTCGTCGGCGTGCGCAACCGCATCCTGATGAAGAACATCATGTACGTGGGCCTGCTCGCGGCGCTGCTCGAGATCGACGTCGAGGTGATCCGCGGCCTGCTGACCGAGAGCTA
Source organism: Steroidobacteraceae bacterium (assembly GCA_036377475.1). Classification (GTDB taxonomy): domain Bacteria; phylum Pseudomonadota; class Gammaproteobacteria; order Steroidobacterales; family Steroidobacteraceae; genus RPQJ01. Next base: position 4,545 of record DASUYI010000180.1, read on the forward strand.
CGCGAAGAAGCCCGCGCTCGTCGAAGCCAACATGAAGGCGGTCCAGCTCGGCCACGATTACGCAAAGGCCCACCTGCCCTGCCCGCTGCCGCTGCGCATCCAGCGCATGGACAAGACCAAGGGCTACGTCATGATCGACGGCAACACCGCAGCCGGCCTCGGCGCCGTGTACGCCGGCGCCACGGTCGGACCGTGGTACCCGATCACGCC
>DASUYI010000181.1:0-3880 GCA_036377475.1 Steroidobacteraceae bacterium
CTCCGAATTGGTGATGCGCTTGGGGTCGACGGCCATTGCCGCGGCCTCGCATGCGATCGCCATGTCGCACGCCGCCTCGGGCGAGACGTCCCATGGGTGCGAGAGGTCGAGGTCGGGGATGTCGCGCGCGAGATCCTGCAGGTCCGGCAGGCCGGCGCAGGGATCCTCGGACGTGTACTTCGCGATCGTGCACGCTTTCTGCACGGTTTCGCGCAACGCCGCGGGCCGCACGTCAGCGGTGCTGGCGCTGCCCTTGCGCGTGCCGAAGTACACGGTCACGCCCATGCCGCGGTCGCGCTGGTATTCGACCGTCTCGACTTCGCCGAGCCGGGCACTGACGCTCAGGCCCACGTCCATGCTGATCGCCGCTTCGGCCTGGCTCGCGCCGAGCGCGCGCGCTTCCTCGAGTGCGAGCTCGACCAGTGCGAGCAGGTCCGCGCCGTCGGAAACGAGCGCGGGCGTGCGATCGGGCGAAACGGGCGTGCTCATCGTGACGGGTGCTTCATTATGGGTTGGACGACGCGGACGAGGGCCAATTCGGCAATTCTAGCAGCGGCGCCGGGCTTCGCCGTGCGTGCTAGCATCCCCAAGAGGCAGTTTCATGTCACGCAAGCGGGCATTCACCGACGACGAGAACTTCGAGGCGCGTCCGGACGAGGATGCCGCCGCGGTGGACGACGGGCCGAGCAAGAGCGAGCTCAAGCGCCAGGACCTGCAATTGCGCGAGCTCGGCGTCGCGCTCGTCGAACTGCCCGCGGCGGAACTCGAAGCGCTCGACCTGCCGGAGAGGCTGTTCGATGCCGTGACCGCCTGTCGCACCATCACGGCGCACGGCGCCCGGCTGCGGCAGGAAATGTACATCGCAAAAGTGCTGCGTCACGTCGACGTCGAGTCGATCCGCACGACGCTGGAGCGACGCAGCGAAATCGACCGCCAGCGAGTGCGGCGCGAGCACGCGCTGGAACAGTGGCGCGAACGGCTGCTGACGGACGAGGCGGATGCCTGGACCGAGCTCGCCGCCACGCTCGAGGACCCGGCGGCGTTGCAACAGCTGCGCACGCTCGCCCGCCAGGCGCGGGCCGAAAAAGCCTCACGACCGCCGGCCGCCGCGCGGCAACTGTTCCGTCGACTGCGTGACATATTCACGGCCGGCGGCGACGTTTAGAAGTATTTTTCGCCGGCCTGTACAATGCCCCGGTGAAACCGCTCGTTGGCATCATCATGGGGTCGACTTCCGACTGGGAGACCCTCAGGCACGCCGCTGAAATGCTCGAGCGCCTAGGCGTGCCGCACGAGGTGCGGGTCGTCTCCGCGCATCGCACGCCCGACCTGCTGTTCGACTACGCCGCGAACGCGCGTGAGCGCGGCCTGCAGGTCATCATCGCCGGCGCGGGCGGCGCCGCCCACCTGCCGGGCATGTGCGCGGCGAAGACGTCCCTGCCCGTGCTCGGTGTACCGGTGCAATCGAAGACGCTCAACGGCCTCGACTCGCTGCTGTCGATCGTGCAGATGCCCGCGGGGATCCCCGTCGGCACGCTCGCGATCGGCGTCGCCGGGGCGACCAACGCCGCGCTGCTTGCGGCCTCGATCCTGTCGAACTCGAACCCGGCAATCCGCGCGGCCGTCGACGCGTTCCGCGCCGCGCAGACCGACAAGGTGCTCGCGCAGCCCGACCCGCGCAGCCCCGTCATTTCGACATGAAGATCGGCGTCATCGGTGCCGGCCAGCTCGGACGCATGCTGGCCCTGGCAGGCTATCCGCTCGCACTGCAGTTCCGTTTCCTCGACTCGAGCGCGGATTCTCCGGGCGGCCAGGTCGCGCCGATCGTGACCGGCGCGTTCGACGATCCGCAGAGCCTCGAACGCCTCGCGGCCGAAGTCGACCTCGTCACCTACGAGTTCGAGAACGTGCCGGTCTCCGCGCTGCTGCAGGTGTCGCAGACGCATGCGGTGCATCCACCGGTCGATGCGCTGCGCGTGTCGCAGGACCGCCTGCTCGAAAAACAGCTGTTCGAGAAGCTCAGGATCCCGACACCGCCGTTCCGTGCGGTCGAATCCCTCGACGAGCTGCGCGCGGCCGTGCGCGAGCTCGGCTACCCGTCCGTGCTCAAGGCGCGCCGGCTCGGCTACGACGGCAAGGGCCAGCGTTACATCCGCAAGCCCACCGACGTCGAGGCGGCGTGGTCGGCACTCGGCAGCGCGCCGCTGATCCTCGAGGGCTTCGTCGATTTCGAACGCGAGGTGTCGATCGTCGGCGCGCGCAGCACGACCGGCGAGGTCCGCGCGTACCCGATCGTCTCGAACACGCACCGTGACGGCATCCTGCGCGTCACGCTCGCACCGCACCGCCACCCGACGCTGCAGAAGGCCGCCGAGATGCACCTGAAGCGCGTCATGAAGCATTTCGACTACGCGGGCGTGCTCACGATCGAATTCTTCGTCCAACGCGGCCGGCTCATCGCCAACGAAATGGCGCCGCGCGTGCACAATTCCGGGCACTGGACGATCGAAGGCGCGATCACCTCGCAATTCGAGAACCACCTGCGCGCGATCCTCGGGCTCCCGCTCGGCGACACCGCGCCGGTCGGTCACGCCGCGATGATCAATTTCATCGGACAGTTGCCGCCACGCGACGACCTGCTCGGCGTGCCCGGCCTGCACTGGCACGATTACGGCAAGGCGCCGCGCCCGGGCCGCAAGATCGGCCACTGCACGGTCGTGGCGGCGAGCGCCGTCGAACGCGACCGGCTGGTGCGCAAGGTGCTGCGGAAGATGCCGCGCTGAAGTAGCGATGGCGGGTAGCGGGTAGTCAGAAAACCGCCGCTTTTCCTGCGCGCGCAGCGCTTCCTGCCATCCGTTGTCCGCTATCCGCATTCCTACTGTGACCGACGTCACAGTTCCGTCGGACCCGGCCTCCCGTATAGTAGCGGCCGGCAACGAGCACCGGTCCTGCATGTACCTGGAACACTTCAAGCTCAAGGAACTGCCGTTCAGGCTGAGCCCGGACCCCGCTTTCCTGTACCCGAGCCAGATCCATTCGCGCGCCAAGGCGTACATGGAGTCGACGATCTGGTTCACGGACGGCTTCGTCGTCATCACGGGCGAGATCGGCTCCGGCAAGACCACGCTGATCGAGACATTCCTCAAAGAGATCGACCAGGACGTCGTGGTCGCCCAGGTCAACCAGACGCAGGTCTCGCCGATCGAGTTCCTGCAGACGGTGCTCGCACAGTTCGGCTTCAGCCCGTTCCGTATGCGCAAGGCCGAGCTGCTCGCGACGCTCAACAACTTCCTGATCGAGCAGTACGCGAACGGCCGCAAGGTGCTGCTGATCGTCGACGAGGCGCAGAACCTCACCAACAAGGTGCTCGAGGAAGTCAGGCTGCTCTCCGGGGTCGAGACGACCAAGGAGAAGGTGCTGCGGATCATCCTCGCGGGCCAGCCCGAGCTCAACACGAAGCTCGACTCCGACGAGCTCACGCAACTGCGGCAGCGTGTGCGACTGCGTTTTCACCTGAGCGCGCTCACCGAGCAGGAGATGGACGAGTACGTGCGTCACCGCCTGCGCGTCGCCGGTGCGACCCACGAGATCTTCGAGCCCGGCACGTTCCCGCTGATCTACCGCTACACGGGCGGCATCCCGCGGCTGATCAACACGCTGTGCGACACGGCGCTGCTCGCGGCGTTCGCGCAGGACCAGGTCACGGTCGGCGTCTCAGCCATGCACGAGGCGATCGACGAGCTGCAATGGCAGGAGTACCAGGCGCGGACGCACACGAACCTGATCCCGGCCCGGCTCGAGGAAACCACGCCCCACGCGCGGCCGCCCGTCGGCCGGCTCGTGCTCACGCTCAAGGGTGTCGAACTCGGCGACGCGCTGA
>DASUYI010000182.1:0-9369 GCA_036377475.1 Steroidobacteraceae bacterium
GTGGCGCACATGTTGCACGCCACGCACTGCGGCCGGCCGTCCGGTCGCTGCGTCAGGACGTGCTTGCCGCGATTCCCGGCCGCGTAGTCGGCGCGGGTTTCCTCCGGGTAATACGCCGTGAGGGCGCCCTTGCGGCCCGTCACCCACTTGCCCATGTTGCGCAGGAACACGCCGCCCGTGATCGCGAGGCCGCGAACGACCTCGAACAGGTACGCACGCTCCCACCAGCCCATGCTGGGCTCGTTCCAGTACTGCTTGCGTACGTACGGCTTGCGCGGCTGGGTCATGGTGCGTTGCGCCTCATGCCTGCCGGGCCCACAGCACGCCCGCGGTCACGACGAGGTTGAGGATCGACAGCGGCAGCAGGAAACGCCACGCGAAGCGCAGCAGCTGGTCCCAGCGGAAGCGGGGCAGGGTCCAGCGCACGAGGATCTGGAAGCTGCACAGCAGGAAGACCTTACCGAGGAACGTGAGCAGCTGGATCGCGACCACCCAGCCATGGCTCAGCGGGAAGGTGTCGCCGCCCGGCAGCGTGAAGCCGGTGTCGTTCATGTATGGCAGGTTGTAGCCGCCGAGGAACAGCGTCACGAACAGCGCGGCGATGATCGCGATCTCGATGAACTCCGAGAGCATGAACACGCCCTGTTTCATCGCGCTGTATTCGGTGAAGTAGCCGGAGATCAGCTCGGACTCGGCTTCGGGCAGGTCGAACGGGATGCGCTTGTTCTCGGCAATTCCCGCCGTCAGGAACAATATGGCGGCGAACGGCTGGTAGACGAGGCCCCAGGCGGGCAGGAAGCCGAGCACCGTGCCCGATTGCTGCTCGACGATGCTCGCCAGGTTGACCGTGCCGAACACCAGCACGATGCCGAGCACGGTGAGGCCCATCACCAGTTCGTACGAGATCAGCTGCGAGCCCGCGCGCAGAGCCCCGAGCAGCGAGAACTTGTTGGCGGAAGACCAGCCCGCGAGCATGGCGCCGATGATCGTGATGCCGCTGAACGCGAACACGACGAGCAGTCCCGCGTCGATCGGGGCGATCTGCATCGCATACGTGCGCCCGCCGAACCAGTCGGCCAGCCCGGGGAACAGCCGGCCCGGGTCGAGCGTGCCGCCGAACGGCACGACCGCGAAGACCAGCAGCACCGGCACGATCGCGAGCCAGGGCCCGAGCGCATAGGCGAGCCTGTCGTATGCGTTCGGCTTGAAGTCTTCCTTGAGCAGCAGCTTGAGGCCGTCGGCCATGCCGTGGAACAGGCCCAGCCAGATCAGCTTGACCTGGGTGAACGGGATCCGGACGTAGGCGCGATTGGCGCCGATGCGGTCCGACATGATCGCCGCCTGCTTGCGCTCGACCCAGGTCAGGATGGCGCCGAACGTCAGCAGCACCGCGAGCGCGTAGCCGATGTAGACCAGGCTGATGGCGAAGTCCTGCGCGTTCACAGGTGGCCTCGCGCGGGGGCGGCCAGGGCCTTGAACAGCGCCTCCGCGTCGGAGACGCCCGGCTTCTTCTCGAAGCACGGCTCGAAGGCGCTGACGACGCCCTCAAAGTTGGTGTAGTGGCCCGCACGCTCCGTCTGGATGCTGATCGGCAGGAACACGTCCGCGTGGCCGTTCTCCGGCTGCAGGTACGAATTGAGGAAGATGATCCTGGCGCGCGGCGGGAGCTGCGCGAAATCGAAGCCCTCCCCCCACACCAGCACCACGTCGGTGCCCTCGGGGAAGTGCGGGGCGTCGTCGCCGAACAGCTCGCGCGCCCTGGCCGTGTTGGGATTCTTGTCAGACCGGATCAGCAGGTCGTCCTCGATGCGCTCGCCGGGCTGCGGCTGCCAGTCCTGCTTGACGAAGCCGTGGAAGACCTCGCCGAGGTAGCGCTTGAACGCCTCGAGCTCCTCGTTGGAGCCCCAGTTCGAGACCAGCGCCACGCAGTGCCGTGCGGTGCTGATGATCCGCCGCGCCTCGTCGAGCGCGGCCGCGATGCCGGCCGGCCGACCCTTGAGCATGGGCTCGTCGGCACGGGCACGTTCGAAGACCTGCGCGAGGTCGCGTCCGACGTTGCAGATCCACGGGCCGTTGACGGCGGGGTTCTCGAGCGGCGTCACGCGCGCGATCGACTCGTTCTGTCGCGGGTCGAGCGCCTTGAGCCGCCATTCCTGCTTGCGATGCCAGACCTGGATGCTGCAGCCGCGCGAGCAGCGCGGGCACACCGATGGCGTGGGTTGCAGGAACCACACGCGTGACTTGTGCAGGAACTGCCGCGAGAGCAGCGCGCCGACCGGGCAGAGGTCGACGATGTTGTCGGAGTACGGGTCCTCGCTGAGCGGCCGGTCCTCGACCGGGCGGATGTTCGAGACGTCGCCGCGGCGCTCGACGCCGAGCGCCATCGATTTCGACACCTCGTGCGTGAACCGCGTGCAGCGCAGGCAGAGGATGCAGCGCTCGTTGTCGAGCAGGATCCGGTTCGAGAGGTTGTAGAACTTGGTCGACTTGACCTTCTCGTCACGCGACAGCGAATGCTCGCCGTTGTACTCGTAGTGGTAGTCCTGCAGCGTGCACTCGCCGGCCTTGTCGCAGATGCCGCAGTCGACCGGGTGATTCAGCGTGATGAACTGCAGGATCGCCTTGCGATGCGCCTTTACGTCGTCGGAGGCGGTGAAGACCTTCATGCCCTTGGAGACGGGCATGTTGCAGGCGATGTCGAGCCCGCGTCCTTCGACCTCGACCAGGCACATCCGGCAGTTGCCGGCCGTCGACAGCTGCGGGTGCCAGCAGAAGTACGGGATGAAGTGGCCGTGCTCGCGCGCGACGTCCATGACGGTCTGGCCGTCACGCGCCTGGATCGCCTGCCCGTTTATGAAGATTTCAGGCATTCCAGGCTCCCGCCGTACTTGGAGCGCTTGTGCTCGATGTAGTACTCGAACTCGTCGCGGAACTTGTCGAGGATGCCGGTGCAGGCGTAGCCGGCCGCGTCGCCGAGCCCGCAGATCGTCGTCCCGTCGTTGAACTTGGAGACGTAGTAGAGGCGGTCGATGTCGTCCGGCATGCCGCCACCGGCGACGATGCGGTCGATGATCCGGTGCATCCAGCCCGTGCCGTGCCGGCACGGCGTGCACTGGCCGCACGACTCGTGGTGGTAGAAGCGCAGGATCACCTGCAGCAGCGACACCATGCACGTGCCTTCGGCGATCACGATCATGCCGCCCGAACCCATCGTCGAGCCGGCGTCCCAGAGGGCTTCGTGGGACAGGACCAGTTCCTTGATCTCGGCGCCCGTCAGCACTTTCGAGGACACCCCGCCCGGGACCACGCACTTGATCGGTCGCGCGCCGGGCACCCCGCCGCAGTCCTCCTCGAGGAACTTCATCCACGGATAGCCGCACTCGACTTCGTAGACTCCCGGTCGGTTGATGTGGCCCGAGATCGATATCAGGCGCGTGCCGGGGCTCTTGGCCGTGCCGACGGTACGGAACGCGGCCGCGCCGTGCAGGACGATGCCGGCGACGTTCGACAGCGATTCGACGTTGTTGACCACGGTCGGCTGCTGGTAGAGGCCGCGCACCGTGAGACGCGGCGGGCGGTTGCGCGGGTAGCTCTTCTTGCCTTCGAGGGACGCGATCAGGCCCGAGGCCTCGCCGGCGACGTAGGCCCCCGCGCCGCGGTAGACGACGATGTCACAGGCGAAATCGGTGCCGAGGACGTTCCTGCCGAAATAACCCGCGGCGTACGCCTCCTCGACTGCGCCGGCGAGCCGCCGATAGGGCAGGTCGAACTCGCCCCGGATGTAGACGAAACAGTTGCGGACGTTCAGCGCGTAGCTCGCGATCAGCATGGACTCGAGCAGCACGTGCGGGTTGTTCTCGAGGATCCAGCGGTCCTTGAACGTGCCGGGCTCGCCCTCGTCGGCGTTCGCGATCAGGTAATGCGGGTGCCCGTCGTCGTACTGCACGACCTGCCACTTGCGGCCGACCTCGAACGAGGCGCCGCCACGGCCCTGCAGCCCCGACGCCGCCACTTCCTTGACCACGTCCTGGGGCTTCATCTCGCGCAGGGTCTTCGCGAGGGCGACGTAGCCGCCGCGAGCGAGATACTCGGCCAGCGAGTGCGACGTCGCCGTCACCGGAAAGGTCATGAGCAGCTGGCGACCGGCCATGGCTACTTCAGCTCCTCCAGCAGCGCATCGACCGTCGCGGGCGTGAGGTTCTCGTGATACGCCTGGTTGACCATCATCATCGGCGCCGTGCCGCACGAGCCCAGGCATTCCGCGTGCGACAGCGTGAAGCGGCCGTCCGGCGTCGTCTCGCCCGGCTTGATGCCGAGCCGCCGCTCGACGTGCGCGAGGATGTTCTCCGCGCCGTTCATCGAGCAGCTGACGTTGTGGCAGAACTGCAGGTGCCAGCGGCCGATCGGCTTGCGCCGGAACATGGTGTAGAACGAGAGCACTTCCTCGATCTGGATCTGCGGAATGCCGAGGTATTGCGCGAGTTCGACGATGTCGGTGTCCGCCACGTAACCGCGGTCTTCCTGGATGCGACGCACGCACGGCAACACGAGCGAGGACTCGAATCCCGTCGGGAACCGTTCGCGCAGCTTCTCGAATTCGGGGATGAGGTGCTTCACCTGTCGCACTCCCCGCCGATCATGTTGACCGAGCCGAAGGTCGGCACGATGTCGGCGAGCTGGTAGCCGTCGAGCATCCTGTGGACGCCGCCCATGTGCACGAAGCTCGGGCTGCGGCAGTGGACCTTCCACGGCACGCCGCCGCCGACGCTGACGATGTAGAACCCCAGCTCGCCGTTGGCGCCCTCGTGCGCCGAATACACCTCGCCGGCGGGCACCTGCGGGCCCTCCATGACGAGCTTGAAGTGGTTGATCAACGCCTCGATCTGGGTATAGACGGCGTCTTTGTCAGGGAACGTGCAGCGGCGATCGTCGACGTTGATCGGGCCCGGCTCCAGCATGTCGATCAGCTGGCGGATCATGTGCCGCGACTCGTCCATCTCGCGCATGCGCACGTAGTAGCGGTCGTAGTTGTCGCCCTTGATGCCGACGGGAACCTCGAAGTCGAGTTCGCCGTAGGAGAGGTAGGGCGTGTCCTTGCGCAGGTCGCGCGGCGCGCCGGTCGAGCGCAGGATCGGCCCCGTGAAGCCCCAGTTGACTGCCTCGGCCGTCGTGATCACGCCGATGTCACGCATGCGGTCGATGAAGATCCGGTTGCGGTCGACGAGGCCGTGCACGCGGTCGACGAACGTGTCCATCTGGTCGAGGATCTGCTCGAGCCGTCCGATCCAGCCGTCCGGCAGGTCGCGCGCGAGACCACCGATCCGCCCGTAGCTGTGCGTGACTCGCGCGCCCGTCAGGTCCGCGATGTGCTCGTACACGTAGTCGCGGATCGTGACGAGGTAGAGAAACGCCGTCATGGCGCCCAGCTCCATCAGCGCCGCGGCAACGCAGGTGAGGTGATCGGCGATCCTCGAATACTCGGCGAGCAGCGTGCGCAGGTGCCGGCAGCGCGGCGTGAGCTCGACGCCCATCAGCTTCTCCACGGCCTCGCAGTAGGCGAAGTCGTTGATCAGCGCGGAGCAGTAGTTCAGGCGGTCGACATACGGAATCAGGTTGTGCCAGGTGTGCGACTCGCACTCCTTCTCGAACCCGCGGTGCAGGTAGCCGCAATGGACGTCGGTCCGCAGCACGCGCTCGCCCGAGAGCTCCGCGACGATCTGGATGGTGCCGTGCGTCGCGGGATGGGATGGCCCGATGTTCACGATCACCGAGCCCGGCGTCTGGCCTTCCGTGAAGGCCGGCCGGATCGGGTTAGGCAGCGTGGTGAGGGGCGGCAGCGTGCTCATGGCTCAACTTCGCGATACGGCACGAGCGGCTGTTCCCGCTGCTTGGGGTAGTCCTTGCGCAGCGGGTGCCCCTGGAAACCCTCGTACAGCAGGAGCGGCCGCAGGTCGTCGTTGCCGCGAAACCCGATGCCGTACATCTCGTGGCATTCGCGTTCCATGTAGCGGGCCGAGCCATAGAGCGGCACGAGCGTGTCGACGATGGGCTCCGACTCATCCACGCGGGTCTTGATGCGGACCCGGACGAACCTGCGCGTCGAGTAGAAGTGGTACACGACGTCGAAGCGCGGCCGGCGCTGGGGCCAGTCGACCGCCGTCACGTCGAGGAACATGTCGAAGCCGAATGCGCCCTTGAGGTCCTTGACCAGGGGCACCAGGTCCTGCGGCTCGACGTCCAGTACGAGGATGCCGTGCGCCATGCCCGAGGAGAGCGTCCTCGCGCCGACGCCGGCCTGCACCTCTCCGAGAAAGTCGCCCCCCGCGCTCACTGGCTAGAAATCCTCGTTGATGATCGGGTGCCGCTCGGCCGCGATCTTGTCCTGCAGCTTCATGATCCCGTCGATGACCATCTCGGGTCGCGGCGGGCAGCCGGGGATATAGATGTCGACGGGGATGATCCTGTCGATTCCCAGCAGCGTGGCGTAGTTCTGGTAGAAGCCCCCGCTGGTCGCGCAGACGCCGAAGGCGATGACCCACTTCGGCTCGCACATCTGCTCGTAGACCTTGCGCAGGATCGGGGCCTGCTTGTGGTTGACCGTGCCGACGACCATCAGCAGGTCGGACTGGCGCGGGGTGAACCGCGGCAGGGCTGCGCCGAAACGGTCGGTGTCGTAGAGCGTGGAACTCACCGACATGAATTCCATCGCGCAGCAAGCCGTCACGAAGGGGTAAGGAAACAGCGAAAACTTGCGCGCCCAGCCGACGAATTCGTCCTTGCGTGTCGACAGGTACTCGAAGGCGCCGCGAGGGACCGGCGGCTGGGCCGGTTTCCCCGGGGTCACGAGGTGACCTCCTCGAGCAACCCCGAGCGCCACACGTAGAGCATGATCACTACCAGCAGCGTGACGAACAGCGCGAACGTGCCGAGCATGAAGCCGGTCATCGGCTGCGCGGCGAGGGCCCAGAGGTAGAGGAACACTGTCTCGAGGTCGAAAAGGATGAAGAGCACGGCGATCGCGTAGTACTTGACGGGCACCGCCCGGGTATTGTCCGTCTCGACCGGCGTCGCGCCGCACTCGAACGGTTCGAGCTTCAGCGGCGTGGGCACCGGTTTCGGGCCCAGCACGCGGTTCAGCCACAACGTCAGTGCGACGAATCCGATGATCGCCGCCAGGTACACGAGAAAAGCGAGATATGCGTTCATCGGACGTGTTGTAGCAACCTTCAGGCCGCAACGTGCAGGGACTATAGTTTCATGCGAAACGGCTCGTGACCGAGGAAAACACTTATGGCAGCGCGGGGCGGCGTCGCCCCAAATCTCGGGACACTCCGCCACGTGTGAGAGCCAGCCGTGGATACCACCCATCGACTCATCGGTACCCTTGCCGCCAGCGCCGGAAGACGACCGCGCCGCTGGCCCGCCCGGCTCGACCTGCTGCAGAGCGCCACCGGGCTTGCGCTCGGGTTGTTCATGTGGGTCCACATGTTCTTCGTCGCCTCGATCCTGCTCGGCAAGGAAGCGATGTGGACTGTCGCGCGCATGTTCGAAGGGTACTTCGTTTTCGGTACCGCGCAGTACTGGCTCGTGTCGCTGCTGGTCGCCACGGTCGCCGTGCTCTTCGTCGTGCACGCGGCACTGGCGTTGCGCAAGTTCCCCGCGAACTACCGCCAGTACCGCACGTACCGTGACCACCTGAAGCAGATGCGTCACGAGGACACGACGCTCTGGTACTGGCAGGTGGTGACCGGTTTCGCCCTGTTTTTCCTGGCTTCCGTGCACCTCTACATCATGATGACGCAGCCGGACACGATCGGCCCGTACGGTTCGGCCGACCGCGTCTGGAGCGACACGATGTGGCCGCTCTACCTCGTGCTGCTGTTCGCGGTCGAGTTCCACGGCGGCGTGGGGCTCTATCGGGTCGCGCTCAAGTGGGGCTGGTTCGAGAACGGCGACCCGCTCGCGACGCGACGCAAGCTGCGCCGGTTCAAGTGGGCGCTCACGGCGTTCTTCCTCGTGCTCGGTCTCGCGACGCTCGCCGCCTACATGAAGATCGGCATCGAGCACGCGCCGTATTACGGTCAGCCGTACGTGCCCGCCGGGGTCGCCACGGAGGTGTCGCCGTGAAGGTCGTCTACACCGACGTGCTGGTCATCGGCGGCGGATTGGCCGGCTTGCGCGTCGCCATCGGGGCGCGCCGGCGGGGCCACGACGCGATCGTGCTGTCGCTGGTTCCTCCAAAACGGTCCCATTCGGCGGCCGCCCAGGGCGGCATGCAGGCGAGCCTCGCCAACGTCACCAAGGGCGTGGGCGACAACGAGGACGTCCACTTCGAGGACACGGTCAAGGGCAGCGACTGGGGCGCCGACCAGCGCGTCGTGCGCATGTTCGTCAATACGGCGCCCAAGGCCGTGCGCGAGCTGGCCGCCTGGGGCGTGCCGTGGAGTCGCGTGCGCCAGGGCGACCGCCAGGTCATCATCAACGGCGAGAAGGTCACGATCACCGAGCGGGCCGAGGCCCACGGGCTCGTGGCGCAGCGCGACTTCGGCGGCACCAAGAAGTGGCGCACCTGCTACGTTTCCGACGGCACGGGCCACGCGATGCTGTTCGCGGTGGGCGACCGCGCGATCGCCGAGGGCATCCCGGTGCACGAGCGCACCGAGGCGCTCGCGCTGATCCACGACGGCCGGCGCTGCTACGGCGCGGTCGTACGCGACCTGATCACCGGCGAACTGACCGCCTACGTCGCCCGGGCGACGGCGATCGCGACCGGCGGAGCCGGCCGCGTCTACCGCGTCACCACGAACGCCGTGATCTGCGAAGGCATCGGCGCGGCACTTGCGCTCGAGACCGGCGCCGTGCCGCTCGGCAACATGGAAGCCGTGCAGTTCCACCCAACGGGCATCTTCCCGGCCGGCATCCTCGTGACCGAGGGCTGCCGCGGCGACGGCGGCCTGCTGCGCGACGTCAACGGCCACCGCTTCATGCCCGATTACGAGCCCGAGAAGAAGGAGCTCGCCTCGCGCGACGTGGTCTCGCGCCGCATGGAGGAGCACATCCGCAAGGGCAACGGCGCGAAGTCGCGGTTCGGCGAGCACCTGTGGCTCGACATCACGCTGCTCGGCCGCAAGCACATCGAGCACAACCTGCGCGAGGTCAAGGAAATCTGCCAATACTTCCTCGGCGTCGACCCCGTCGAGCAGTGGATTCCGGTGCGGCCCGCGCAGCACTACACGATGGGCGGCGTGCGCACCAACCACACCGGCGAGGCCTACGGCCTGCGCGGCCTGTTCGCGGCCGGCGAGGCCGCGTGCTGGGACATGCACGGGTTCAACCGGCTCGGCGGCAACTCGGTCGCGGAGACAGTGG
>DASUYI010000183.1:0-4660 GCA_036377475.1 Steroidobacteraceae bacterium
CGAACGGGCGCATGTGAACGAGCACGCGCACGCGAGCGGGCACGGTGCGCCGGACTATTCACGCCAGGTGGCGCTGCCGGAGGTCGGGCGCGAAGGCCAGGCGCGGCTGCAGCGCGGCTCGGTGCTGGTGATCGGCGCGGGCGGGCTCGGCGTGCCGGTATTGCAGTACCTCGCGGCCGCGGGGGTAGGTCGCATCGGCGTGGCCGACGGCGACGTCGTCGAGGCGAGCAACCTGCATCGCCAGCCGCTCTATGGCTGGGCCGACATCGGCGCGTCGAAGGCGCACGTGGCTGCCGCTCGGCTGCGGGCCTTGAACCCGGAGGTGAACGTCGAGATCCGTGCCGAACGCGCGACCGCGTCCAACATCGCGGAGTGGCTCGCCGGCTACGACCTCGTCGTCGACTGCAGCGATAACTTCGCGACCAAGTTCCTGGTCAACGACGCGGCCGTCAGCCTCGGCAAACCGGCGGTCTTCGCGAGCGTGTACCAGTACGAAGGACAGCTGCAGACCTACGTGCCGCGCGAGGATTGGCCGTGCCTGCGCTGCCTGTGGCCGGAGGCCCCGCGCGACGGCCTGGTCGGCAACTGTGCCGAAGCCGGCGTGCTGGGCGCCGTACCGGCGGCGCTCGGCGCGATGCAGGCGATGCAGGCACTCAAGCTGCTGCTCGGCCTCGAAGCCGACGCGCGCCCGGCGCTGCACACGTTCGACCTGCTCGGCATGCACTGGCGCACGCTCAAGGCGTCCCGCAACCCGGCATGCGACCACGGCCGCCGCACACTGCGGGATTCGACGCCGACGGCCGCGGCGCTCGAACTGCACTACGCGACGCTCCGCGCGGCGCGGGACTCGGGCTTCACCCTGGTCGACATCCGCGAAAGCTGGGAACGCGCCACCGACGATCCGGACTGGCAGATCGAGATGCACGTCCCGTTGAGTGCGTTCGTCGAGGGCGCGGCGGCGTTGCCCGACGAGGGCCGCTACCTCGTGGTCTGCGCGCACGGCGTCCGCAGCCATGCGCTCGCCGAGCACCTGCGGTCGCACGGCTACCGCGAGGTGTATTCGCTGGCCGGCGGCCTGGCCGGGCTCGCTAGTGGTTAGTGTCTGGTGTCTAGTGTCTAGTCGAGCGGCTGCGCCGCTCGCCGACGCAGTCGGCTTCCTACTAACCGCTAGACACTAATCACTGGTCACTTCACCGTCTGAGCTGGCCGCTGCCGCGCACCACGTACTTGTAGCTCGTCAGCTGCTCGACGCCGACGGGGCCACGCGCGTGGAAGCGATCCGTCGAAATGCCGATCTCCGCGCCCATGCCGAACTCGCCGCCGTCCGCGAACTGCGTGGAGGCGTTGTGCAGCACGATCGCGCTGTCCACGCGCCCGAGAAAACGCTCGGCCGTCGCCGCGTCGTCGGTCACGATCGACTCGGTGTGGTCCGAGCCGTAACGAGCGATGTGTTCGATCGCGTCGTCGACGCCGTCGACGAGCTTGACGGAAATGATCGCGTCCAGGTACTCGGTGTGCCAGTCCTGCTCCGACGCCGGCACCACGCGCGCGTCCACGGCTCGCGTCGCCACGTCGCCGCGCACTTCACACCCGGCGTCCAGCAACGCGCGCACCAGCGGCGCGAGATGCGTACGTTCGGCCGCGGTGTCGACGAGCAGGGTCTCGGCGGCGCCGCAGACGCCCGTCCGGCGCAGCTTGGCGTTGAGCACGATCGCGCGCGCCATCTCGAGGTTTGCCGACTTGTCGACGTAGACGTGGCACACGCCTTCCAGGTGCGCGAACACCGGCACCCGGGCTTCCGCCTGAACCCGCGCGACCAGGCTTTTTCCTCCGCGCGGCACGATCACGTCGATCGCGCCGTCGAGGCCTGCCAGCATCATCCCGACCGCGGCACGGTCGGTGGTCGGCACGAGCTGGATGCACGCGTCGGGCAGCCCCGCGGCACGCAACCCCGCGACCAGGCAGCCGTGGATGGCCGTGCTCGAGTGATGGCTTTCGCTGCCGCCGCGCAGGATCGCGGCGTTGGCGGACTTGAGGCAGAGCGCACCGGCGTCGCAGGTCACGTTGGGCCGGCTCTCGTACACGATCCCGATCACGCCCAGCGGCACGCGCACGCGCTGGATGCGCAAGCCGTTCGGTCGAGTCCAGTCGGCGACCACGGCGCCGATCGGGTCCGGCAACGCCGCGATCTCCTCGACGCCGCGCGCCATGGCTTCGATGCGCGTGCCGTCGAGCGCGAGACGGTCGAGTGCCGCCTTGCCGAGCCCCGCCTGCGTGGCCGCGGCGACGTCGCGCTCGTTTGCGGCAAGCACGAGCGACCCCTGCGCCCGCAGCGCCGCAGCCATCGCGTGCAGCGCGCGGTTGCGCTGCTCGCCTGCCGAGGCGGCGAGCACGCGGCGCGCTACGACGGCCTCGCGACCGAGCGCGTCCATCGTTTCGGCGAGGGTAGCGCGTCCGTTCAAAGCAGCACCAGGTCGTCTCGGTGGATCATTTCGTCGCGCCCACGATACCCGAGAATCGCTTCGATCTCCTGGCTGCGACGACCGCAGACGCGACGCGCGTCGTCGCTCGAATAGGCGCTCAGGCCCCGCGCAAAGTCGACGCCGTCCGGTCCTCGCACGACGACCGCGTCGCCGCGATCGAAGCGCCCGTCGACGTGCGTGACCCCCGCAGGCAGCAAACTCTTGCCGCCGCGCAGCGCCGTCGCCGCGCCGGCATCGACGTGCAGGGTGCCGGCGGGCTTGAGCAGCCCGGCGATCCATTGCTTGCGGACGGTGCGGGGCGAGGTCTGCGCGACGAACCACGTGCAACGCGCGCCGGCGTCGATGCGCTGCAACGGGTGCGTCTCGCGACCGACCGCGATGCACATGCTGCAACCCGCCGCGAGCGCGATCTTGCCCGCCATGACCTTGGTCGCCATGCCACCGGAGCCCACGTCGGACGCCGAGCCACCCGCCATCGCCTCGATCTCGGGCGTGATGCGCGTGACCTCGGGGATGAACGTCGCGGCGGGATTCATCGTCGGGTCGGCCGTGTACAGGCCGTCGACGTCCGAGAGCAGCACGAGGCAGTCGGCGCTCGCCATCTGCGCCACGCGGGCGGCGAGCCGGTCGTTGTCGCCGTAACGAATCTCCGCGGTGGCGACCGTGTCGTTCTCGTTGATCACGGGGATCGCGCCGAGCCTGAGCAGCGTCTCGAGCGTAGTGCGCGCGTTCAGGTAACGGCGGCGTTCCTCGGTGTCGCCGAACGTCACGAGCACCTGCGCGACCGTGAAACGGTGCTGCTCGAGCACCTCCTTCCAGGCGTGCGCGAGTCGGATCTGGCCGACCGCCGCGGCGGCCTGGCTCTCCTCGAGCCTGAGCCGGCCCGACGCGAGCCCGAGTTCACGGCGTCCCAGCGCGATCGCGCCCGACGACACGAGCACCACTTCCTGGCCGCGCTCGCGCAGCGCCGCGACGTCGGCCGCGAGCGTCTCGAGCCACGCACGGTTCAGGTGACCCGTCGATCGCTCGACGAGCAGCGCAGAGCCGACCTTGACGACGACCCTCCGCGCCCGGGCAAGGCGTGAACTGGCCCGGGACGCGGAGGAATCACTCATGCAATCGCGAAATGGTCGGCCGCGAGCGCCATCAGCCCCGAGGCGCCCGCGCGGGCGGCCGCCATGTGCGAGTCGACGCGCGGGAGCAGGCGCGTGAAGAAATGCCGGGCCGTGACGAGCTTGGCCTTGTAGAAATCGTCGTCCGGGTTGTCCGCGAGCTTCTTCGTCGCCACGCCGGCGGCGACCAGCCAGCACCACCCGAGGCACATGTAGCCCGCGATGTGCAGATAGTCGGTCGCCGCGGCGCCGACTTCCTCGGGATTCTTCATCGCGGCGGCGCCGAGCTCCGCCGTGAGCTTGTTCCACTGCTCGAGACGCTTGCCGAGTTCCGCCGCGAACGGCGCCACTTCCGGCAGCGGGCCGAACTTCTGGATCGAGTCCACCATGCGCGCCGAGATCATCTGCTGGCTCTTGCCGCCCGTGCCGAACACCTTGCGGCCGAGCAGGTCGAGCGCCTGCACGCCGTTCGTGCCCTCGTAGATTGGCGTGATGCGTGCGTCGCGCATGAGCTGCTCGACGCCCGTCTGGCGGATGAAGCCGTGACCGCCGTGGATCTGCACGGCGAGGCTCGTGACCTCCATCGCCGCCTCGGTCAGGAAGCCCTTCACGATCGGCGTCAGGAATGCGATCAGGTCGTTGGAGCGCCGGCGCGCGGTTTCGTCCGGGTTCAGGTGGGCGCTGTCGATCTCGCGCCCGGTCAGGAAGCAGAGCACGCGTCCGCCTTCGACGAACGCCTTCTGCGTCAGCAGCATCCGCCGCACGTCGGGGTGCACGATGATCGGGTCGGCGGGCTTGCCCGGCTCCTTCGCACCGGTCATCGCGCGACCCTGCAGGCGGTCGTTGGCGTAGGCGATCGATGCCTGCCAGGCCAGTTCCGAGAGACCGTGGCCCTGCAGGCCGACGCCGAGGCGCGCGTGGTTCATCATCGTGAACATGCACGCGAGGCCTTCGTTCGGCTTGCCGACCAGCCAGCCGATCGAATCGTTGAAATGCATGACGCACGTGGGCGACGCATGGATGCCCATCTTGTGCTCGATCGAGCCGCAACTCACGCCGTTGGCC